>JALYLO010000333.1 GCA_030774175.1 Actinomycetota bacterium | reverse complement strand
CGATCGCCCCGATGCCGACGCCCTCGTCGATCTCGTACGTGAACTCCCGCGCGACCGCGCGGGCCGTCACCAGCGGATAGACAGAGGCGAGCGGCACCTAGCCCCTCACGCTCAGGCGGGCTGTTCTTGCTCGTCGCGCGACGCTGCGCGCACCCGCTTGAAGGAGAGCGTCTTCGCCATCAGTCCGATCGCGGCCAGCCCGAGCAGAAGGTTCGTGACCACGATTGCGATGTTCATCCCGACGCTGAAGGCGAGGAGGAGCGTGTGCGACGCGCCGCGCCCGCGGAAGATGAACTCGGTCAGCCCCTGCTTCGTTCCGGCGCCGCCTGGCGTCGCAGGGAAGAGGGTCGCAAGTGAGTCGACGACCTGCGCCAGCAGCGCGTTGTGCACGGTCGCAGTCACGCCGAACGCCTTCAGGAAGAAAAACAGCGAGGCGAGGCGGAACACCCAGGAGATCGCCTGGGGGAAGATCACGCTGCGCAGGAAGCGTGGACGGTCTCCGAGGATCGCGAAGCCCTGGCGCACGTGGGCCCAGAACCTCTCGACCCGCAGCCGCGCCCAGAGGAAGGCCACGAGCGCGGCCAACAGCAAGACGCCGAGCAGCTCAACGGTGAATCGTGTGTGAGCGAGGACGAACTTCCAGTCGACGCCAGGGATGCGCGAGTAGAACTGACGCGTCGGGAGGACGCCGCTTGCGAGCGCCCAGACCACGAGGGCGCCGGCGGTCACGAAGTCGAACATCGTCTCCACCACGAGCGTCGGCGCGAGCGTCGCGTAGCTCGCCTCCGGGAGGCGATGCTTCGCGAGGTACATCTTCACGACGTCGCCACCGCGGGCCGGCACGATCGAATTGACCCCGACGCCGGCGACGTACGCTCCGAATGCCGAACGGAACTTGAAGCGCTCGTCCGGATAGGCCGCGCGCACGATCGCCCGCCAGGCTCCGGCCCGGAAGACGAGCTTCACCACGTGGCAGACGAGTGCGAGCCCGAGGAACTCCCACTTCACCTCGGCGAGGTGGTGGAAGAAGACCGCGACGGCATGGAAGAAGGCGCCCAGGGCGCTCAGGCTAGATCAGGAGCCGGTCAGGGCCGGTCAGGCGCCGGCGGCGACGAGCACCCAGTCGGTGCCGAAGCCGAGCAGCAGGCCGACGAGCAGCATCCAGGCGACGAGCTTCGGCATGCCGTAACGCTTGCAGACGTCGAAGAGCTGGATCACGACGTAGAGGATCGAGCCGCCTGCGACCGCGAAGAAGACCGCCTCGAGTGCCGGGCTGACCCAGACCTGGCCGATCAGGGTGCCGAGGAAGGTCGGGCCGCCGCCGATCAAGCCCATCAGGCCGAGAAATCCCCAGCTCGGCATGTCCGGCTCGCCGGACATGGGGCCGACGATGCCGAAGCCCTCGGTCGCGTTGTGCAGGCCGAACCCGATGATCAGCACGAGCGCGAGCGAGAGCTCGCCCGCGGCGGCCGACTGTCCGATCGCGAGCCCTTCGCCGAAGTTGTGCAGGCCGATCCCGGTCGCGATCAGGAGCGCGAGCCGGCGGCCCGGCGTCAGCGACTCGAACCACGAGCGGTGCCTGAACTCGTCCACCGCCGCCGCGCCCGGCCCGACAAGCGGGGTCGCGCGGCGCCTCTGCAGCCAGCCGTCGTAGTAGACGAGGCTCATCATCCCGAGCGTGAACCCGAGCCCGAGCAGGCCGGCATACCCGAGGAATGCGGCCCAGTCACGGGCCTCGAGATGGGTCTGAACGGGCGCGACGCCGTGCGAGACGACGTCCCAGAAGAGGAAGACGAGAATGCCCGTCGCGATCGCGCTGAGTGAGGCGCGGAGGGCCGGGGACGTGCTGCGGACGCGGCCCATCGGCAAGCCGACGAAGATCGTCAGGCCGGCAACGGCGCCGAGAATGAGGGTCTGGGCGGTGCTCATCGGCTTCGTGTAAGGGTCACCTTACAGGAGGTCGAGGCGAGTAAGATCGACCGATGGCAGCGGGTCATGACGCCGACGAGTACCTGGAGACGATCTATTTCCTCGCGTTCCCGATCGGCGAGTACCGGCCGCGGACGTCGGGCTCCCCCACGCTGGCCTCGCGCGTCGCCGAGATGCTCGGCGTCTCGCGCGCGTCGGCCGGCGAGATGCTGAAGCGGCTCGAGGCGGACGGGCTCGTCGAACGCGGCGCGCAGAAGGAGGCAATCCTCACATCGACGGGCACCGAGCGGGCGCGAAAGGTCGTCCGCAAGCACCGGATCATCGAGCGCCTGCTCACCGACTTCATGGGCTACACGGCCGGCGAGGCGCACGTGCACGCCGACGAGCTCGGCGGCACCTTCACCGACGACATGGTCGAGCGGATCGACGAGAAGCTCGGGCACCCGGAGCGCTGCCCGCACGGCTGGCCGGTCGACCCCGACGTCGAGCAGGCCGAGAACCGCGAGCTGGAGCCGCTCTCGGCGCTCGAGCCGGGGTCGCGGGCGACGATCGTCCGCCTCGCCGAGCACGACGGCGAGCTGTTGCACTGGTTCTACGACGAAGGCCTCGTCCCGGGCGCCGCGGTCGAGCTGCGCTCGGCCGAGCCCGCCGCCGGCCAGGTGCGCGTCGTCGTGGACGGACGCGAGCAGGCGATCGGCGAGCGCGCCGCGGACGGCCTGTTCGTGAAGCGTGACTGAGCCACTTCGTAACATCGCGCCGGACATGTCCCACGCGATGTGATTCCT
>JALYLO010000332.1 GCA_030774175.1 Actinomycetota bacterium | reverse complement strand
TACAACAGCGCGACCGTGGGCAGCAGCAGCCATCTCGACATTCGGGGTGTTCTCCTCCGCTCGATCACTGCCACACACCCTGCCGTCGCGGTGTGGGGACTCAGAAGATGGCTCGAAGCCATGACTCCTCGCGTCGGCGGCCACTATACCCTCCGCGCCGCAGGCGGTCCTGGGCGACGCGAGGACGACGAAAGAACGTGCGCCGATCCCGCGTTGGTTGGCCGGTTTGGACGACCTCGCCGTCATCGTCGTCGCATGCAACAGCGCGCCTTACGTCGCGGCCTGTCTGCGGAGCATCTTCGAGCACATGGGGTTGCTGCGTGCGGATGTAATCGTGGTCGACGCGGAGTCACGAGATGACACCGCGGACATCGTCGCCGACTTCCGCGGCGTACGACTGATCCGATGCCGCAACCGTGGCTTCGCGTACGCGAACAACCGCGGTCTCATGACGTGCGAAGCCCGCTACGTGCTCTTCCTGAATCCGGATACGGAGATCTTGCAAGGAAGCTTGAGCGACCTCGTCTCCCGCATGGATGAGCGACTCGGGGTCGGGCTGGTGGGGGTCCGGCAAACGGACACTGACGGTCGCGCCGAAATGACGATCCGTCACTTCCCGAATGCGGTTCGGGCGCTCGGCGACGCTCTCTCGGCCGAGCACCTGCCCGGACGCCCACGTTGGCTGGGCGAGCGCGAGCTCCGCCCCGGAGCCTACGACCGCGAGATCGAGTGCGATTGGACGGTTGGATCCTTCATGCTCGCGAGGCGTGAGGCGATCGAGAGCGCCGGCTTCATGGACGAGCGCTTCTTCATGTACTCCGAGGAGACCGACCTCTGCCGGCGGATCCGCACCGCGGGCTGGGAGATCCGTCACTTCCCGTGGATGACGATCCTCCACTACGGCGCCAAGGCTGGCATCCAGCCGAGCGTCGAGAGCCTCAAGGCGTACAGTCGCCTCGTCTACGCGCGCAAGCACTTCTCGCCGGCGCATCGCGTGCTCTACTTCGGGACGGTCCTCCTGCGGCACTCGCTTCGGGCCGCCTGCGCGCGACGCGGGCAGCTCGGAAGGCGCCGCCGCGCGGCCCATTGGGCGGCCCTCAGGACGCTCGTGAGGCTGTCGCCCCCTCCGCACTCGCCGTGGAGCCACGTCTCGGTGTCCCCGTGGGAGCCTTCGACATCGCCAAGCCCGGTTTCCGCGCCTTGATCCCGCATCCGTCCGACCTCGCGGTAGTGGGCACCATGATCGTGCTGAACTTCCATTGCATCGGGAAGCCGAAGCGCGAGCTGGCTGACGGCGAGGAGGACGTTTGCGTCGACCGGCAGCAGTTCGTCGAGATTCTCGATGCGGTTTCCGGTCGGGGTGATGTGCGCCTGACGTTCGATGACGGCAACCGCTCCGATGTGACCGAAGTGCTGCCTGAGTTGATGCGGCGCGGACTGCGGGCGCAGTTCTTCATATGTCCTGCGCGGTTCGGGACTCCGGGGTTCGTCGACGAGGACGGCATTCGCGAGTTGCGCATGGCGAGAATGTCCGTTGGGTCGCATGGGATGGATCACGTGCGGTGGCGGAGGCTGGGACGGTCGGCGATCGACCGCGAGATCCTTCAGGCGAAGCAGGTCTTGGAGGATGCGCTGGAGGTACCGGTCGACACGGCCGCTTGTCCCTTCGGAGCGTATGACCGGCGGACTCTGAGGGCACTGCGCGCGGCGGGGTTCAAGCGCGTGTACACGAGCGACGGTGGGCCGGCGAGCTCGACGGATTGGCTCGTGGCACGCAACACGGTGCGCCGGGAGGACTCCGCGGAGTCCGTAGTGAAAATGTTGAACCGCTGTGGTGAGACCCTGTCGCTGGCGAAGAGGGGCAAGCGCTGGGTCAAGCAATGGCGGTGACCGGCGCGTACGGTCGTGCCAGCGACGCGCACTTCGATTAGGGCATCCCGCCGTCCCCGTCTCGTCCCCGGATCAGGGCGCGAGAGTGCGGGGGTCGTCGCTGTCCTGCTGGTGGCCGCGTGCGGTTTCGTTGTGCTGGAGCCGTGGCACGGGCCGACTGTCCTGGCGCTGTCCGAGCAGCATGGTGT
>JALYLO010000331.1 GCA_030774175.1 Actinomycetota bacterium | reverse complement strand
CCTGGCCGGACTCGATCACCGCTTGGCCGGGGACTTGGTCGGGGTCGACGTTGTAGGACGTGCCGTCGAGCCTGCGCGGGTCGAAGAGCGCGCTTCGAAACTCGACTCCTTCGGGGACGGCAAGGATGGCGCGTGCGGCGGCGTTCATCGTGGTGCGGCCGCCGCTCGTGAGCACAACGCCGTCGCCCACCCCGTCGAGTACGTTTTCGAGCCGCGCCTGCTCGCGCTCGCGCAGCGTCCGCTCGGCGAGCGTCGTCAGGCGGGTGAGCGTGTGCAGAAGGAGGGCAGCCTCGGTCGCCTGGGCACCGCTGAGCGGTGAGCGCCAGGCGGCGTGGAAGGTTGCACGGCAGCTCTCGGTGAGGAGCGGGACGCGGACGATCGTGGAGATGTCGGCGGACTTGGCGGCGAGCTCCAGCGGGTAGCCGTCGAGGATCGGCGGCCCCGCATAGGGTTCCCCCGTGGTCAACGACTCGATCAAGGATGGGTTCGAAGGTATCCGGTCGCCGAGCCAGTCCGCCCCCGCTCCGGCCGCGGCGGCGATTTCGCCGCTCGTCAGATCGTCGCTCCAGAGGACCACCCAGAGGTGGTCGGATCCGAGCAGGGCGAGCGCCGTCTCCGCAAGCACCTGGAAGGCGCACGCAAGCGTCGGCGCCTCGTTGACGGCGATCACGGCGTCGATCAGGCGATGCTGGTCGGCCGGTACCCCTGGAAGTGTGATGGTGTTCCGCATTGACGCCTGGAAGCCGAAGAAGGTGGCATGACAACTAACGGCAGCACGGGTAGAACCGGTATCCCTCCAGGTGTGCGTGGGACATCCCCCAAAACGGGGATCCCCGGATCGGGGATGCGATGAGCGACGAGAACAACAATGGGTGACAAAGACCTCGTCACGTGCGTGGTCGCCGACGACCATCCGGCAGTGCTCGAGGCGGTCGCGGAGTTCCTCGCCCAGGGCGGGATCGAGGTCGTGGCGCGCGCACGGCACGGCGAGGAGGCCCTGGAGAAGATCGAGCAGTGGCGCCCCCAGGTCGCGCTCGTCGACGTGCGGATGCCGAAGCTCGGAGGGATCGAGCTCGCCCGGCGCGCCAACCGGTCGGTTCCGGAGACCGGCATCGTGCTCTACACGGGCTACGGCGACCGCGCCCAGCTGACCGAGGCCCTCGACGCGGGCGTCCGCGGCTTCGTCCTCAAGGAGGCGCCGATGGACGACCTGCTGCGCGCGCTCCGGACGGTCGCCGCGGGGGGCACGTACGTCGACCCGGTGCTGGCCGGGGCGCTTGCGTCCTCGATGAGCCAGCAGGCACCGCAGCTGACCCAGCGCGAGCGTGACGTGCTGCGGCTGCTCGCCGACGGGCTCGCGAACGAGGAGATCGGCAAGCAGCTCTTCATCTCGGCGGAGACGGTGCGCACCCACATTCGCAAGGCGATGGACAAGCTCGACGCAGACACGCGCACGCAGGCTGTCGCGCGCGCGCTCCGCGACCAACTGATCTCCTGACATCGTCGGAGCCGGGCTCTCAGTAGGCGTCGAGCACGGCGCTGCGTCGCGACTCGCGCTCGAGGATACGGAAGAACGCGAAGCCCGCCGCTGTGTAGGCGAGCGCGATCCCAGCTTCGGTCCAGACGAGGCCGGCGACCTGCGCGAAGGGCGCGCCGCCGGCCACACCGCGCGCGGCCGCGATGCCGTGGGTGAGCGGCAGGCAGCGGCCGACGAAGCTCATCCATCCTGGCAGCACGTCGAGCGGAATGTTCACCCCGCAGAAGAGGAGCATCAGGAAGTACGCGAGGTTCGCCGCGAAGAAGACGTCCTTCGCGCGCAGCCCGATCGAGCCGAGCAGCATCCCGAAGCCCGTGCACGAGGCGACCGTGACCAGCACGACCACCGCGAGCGCAGGCACGGACTCGAGACCGGGGCGGAAGCCGAGCAGCAGCGCGCCCGCCCCGAAGGTGAACGCCGACACCAGCAGGCCGTTCGCGAGCACGGGTAGGCCGCGACCGAGGAACACCGCCGCTCGGTTCGCCGGAGACGCGAGCAGCGGCCCGAGCGTGCCGAACCACCGCTCGTTCGCGACCGACATCGTCATCCCGTAGACCGACGACATCGCGCACACCTGCACGGCGTTCCCGACGACATAGAAGTCGCTCGACTGCGCGCGGGCGTACTGGCCGAGCTTCGTGAAGAAGATCAGCTGGAAGAGGGGGCTCCCGAGCATCGTCGGGATGTAGATCGCCGGCCGGATCCAGTTGAAGAGACCGCGGTAGGCGATCACGCCGCCCACGAAGAAGACTCTGAACCAGCGGGTCATGTCAGCGAGAGCGTCGCGCGGGCGCGTGAGAGGTGCTCGAACCAGCGGAACGTGACGGTCGAGATCGCCCCGAAGAGGATGCCGAGCGCCAGCACCATCGCGAGCGGGCGCCAGACCTCGCCGCCGAGCGCGGCGTGGCGCAGGGCGAGCACGCCCCAGTACGGCGGCAGCGCCCAGGAGATCGGGCGCGTCCAGGCCGGCAGGATCGACGTCGAGAAGACGAGCCCCGACGCGATCCAGACGGGGTACTCGAGCAGGTTCGAGAGCGCGTTGGCGTGGCGATAGAGCACGAAGGTGGAGGCGAGCACGAGCCCCATCAGGGCGAGGCCGACGACCGTCGTCGGGAGCGCGAGAGCGAACAGCCAGGGGTGGGCGAGGTGCAGCGGGACGCCGAAGACGATCCGCCCCCAGACGAGCGTCGCGGCGAGCGCGTACATGCCGGTGAAGGCGTTCGCGAGGGAGAACGGCAGGTACACGAGCACCATCGACGGCGGCGCCGCGACACCGAGCTCGAGCGTCCCCTGCCAGCGCTGCCACTGGATCATCCCGCCTGAGCCGAAGAGCGTCGTCGACCAGACGCCCATCATCCCGGCGCCGAGCGCCGCGTAGAGCAGCGTCCCGCTCCGCCCTCCCGATTTGAACATGTAGAACGCGACCGTCGCGAAGATGACGGGCTGCACCGTCGAGGTCAGCAGGAAGAACCCCGACGTGCCGAGCAT
>JALYLO010000330.1 GCA_030774175.1 Actinomycetota bacterium | reverse complement strand
CGCAACCAGCCGGATCGCTCCGCGCCGTGGGTCGAGACGACGATCTCGTCGATGCGCGGCTGGAGCTGCGCCAAGGCATCCTTGACGGCCTGCACCGGGCCTGTCTCCACGACGAAGCCCTGCGCGGCGATGCCGCCCTCGCGAAGCGCCTTCAGCACCTTCTCGAGCCGCCGCCCTGCTGCGGCCCGGCGCGTGTCCTCGTAGACGACATAGCCCTGCGCCGGCTCGTTCACCGGCGCGATCACCGTGACGCGATCCTCCTCGCCCGCCTCGCCGCGCACCGCGTCGAGCAGCGTCGGCGACGCCGCCGTCTCGTTTGCGATCACGAGGATGTGGCTCAACGAGCCATCGTTTCAGTCAGCTCCGACCGGCTCGGGAGCGGGCGCGCCGAAGATCGCATGGCGGGCGCCCGGCACGCCGTACTCGTACGGGTTGCCGACCACCTGGGGCAGCTCGTCGAAGTTGAAGATCGGCGGCGGCGAGCTGACCTGCCACTCGAGCGTCAGCGCCCGCCACGGATTGCCCTCCGCGAGGGGGCCGTGCGCCCAGGAGCGGATCATGTTGTAGAGGAAGACGAGGGTCGAGGCGCCGAGGCCGAACGAGGCGATCGAGATGAACAGGTTGATGTCGGCGAAGCGGCCCGCGTAGTCGGCGACACGCCGCGGCATGCCCTGCAGCCCGATGTAGTGCATCGGGAAGAACGTCAGGTTGAAACCGATGAACGTCAGCCAGAAATGGAGCTTGCCGAGCCGCTCGTCGTACATCCGGCCCGTCATCTTCGGGAACCAGTAGTAGATCCCGCAGAAGATCGTGAACACGGAACCGCCGAAGAGCACGTAGTGGATGTGGGCGACGATGAAGTACGTGTCGCTGGCGTGGATGTCGATCGGCACCGATGCGAGATAGATGCCCGAGAGCCCGCCGATCACGAACATCGACAGGAACCCAAGCGCGAACAGCATCGGCGTCGAGAAGCGTATTCGCCCTTCCCACATCGTCGCCAACCACGAGAAGATCTTGATACCGGTCGGCACGGCGATCACCATCGACGTGACCATCATCGGAACGCGGAGCCAGCCGGCCATCCCAGCGACGAACATGTGGTGCGCCCACACCGAGAAGCCGAGCACGAGGATCGCCATCAGCGAGAGGGCCATCAGCCGGTACCCGAACACAGGCTTGCGGCTCATCACCGCGATCACCTCGCTGATGATCCCGAACCCCGGCAGCATCATGATGTAGACGGCCGGGTGCGAATAGAACCAGAAGATGTGCTGGTAGCCGAGCACGTAGCCGCCGCCGCCGTGCTCGAAGAAGTTCGTGTGCAGCACTCGGTCGAACATCACGAAGAACTGCGAGCCGGCGATGAACGGCGTCGCGATCACGACGAGCAGCGAGGTCGTGAAGTTCGCCCACACGAGCAGCGGCATGCGCCAGAACGTCATGCCGGGCGCGCGCATGGTGATGATCGTGACCAGGAAGTTGAGCGCGGTCATGATCGAGCTCGCGCCCGCCCACTGCACGCCCATGTTGAAGAACACCTGGCCGAGCGGCTGGTGCGAGCAGAGCGGCGCGTAGCACGTCCAGCCCGCTGAGGGCCCGCCGCCGGGAACGACCATGCCGGTGATCAGGATCACACCGGCGATCGGCAGCAGCCAGTACGAGAGCGCGTTCAGGCGGGGGAATGCCATGTCGGGCGCGCCGAGCATCAGCGGGATGACGTAGTTGCCGAGCCCTGCGAACGCGGGAATGACGAACAGGAAGATCATCAGCGCCGCGTGGTTCGAGATCAGGACGTTGAACGTCTGCGGGTTGAAGTACTGGTCGCCCGGCTGGGCCAGCTCCGCGCGGAAGAGCATCGCGAGCAGGCCGCCGACGCAGAAGAAGATGATCGTGGTGACGACGTACTGCACCCCGATCACCTTGTGGTCGGTGTTGATCCGGAAATAGTCGCGCCACGAGCGCGCGCCGTGGGTGGAGTGGTCCTCAGGCCGGGTCGGGCGGCCGCTTGCGTAGTGGGCCCAGTAGTCGAAGCCGCCGATGCCGGCGAGGAAGCCGATCGGCGTCGTCACGAGCTCGACGGTGACGAGCACCGAGCCCTTCCAGACCGGATGCCAGCCGGCAAGCCAGCGGATGAGGACGGGCAGGCCGATCCCGAGCGCGGCGAAGAGCGGCGTCACCCAGAGGACGCGCAGCCAGCCCGCGGCGGTCAGCCGGCGCAGCCCGGCGGGCGCAGGCGGTGCAGCGTGCTCCTCGGTGTGAACGCTCACTTCCCGCCTCCGGCGAGATACTGCACGAGCTGGCCGAGCTTGTCCGGCGGGATCTGGCTCGCGTAGATATGCGGCATGGCGTCCGGGAAGCCCGGCTGCAGGTACGCGCCCGGGCTCACGATCGACTCCTTGATGAACCCGGCGAGAGGGCTGCGCTTCGCCTGCGCGGCGTACTGAGCCAGATTGTCGAGGTCGGGCCCGCCCTTGCCGTTCGCGCCGGCCGGCTTGAACGTGTGGCAGCCGCCGCACCCGTTCTGCTGGAAGACTGCGAGCCCGGGCGGGCCTCCCGCGGGCCGGCCGCTGCCTCGTTGCCACGCGGCGAAGCCGGCGGAGCTCATGATCGTCACGTGACTGCGCATGACGGCGTGGCCGAGGCCGCAGAGCTCGGTGCAGATGACCGGGAAGGTTCCTGTGCGGGTCGGTGTGACCACGAGGAAGTTGTGCTGGCCGGGAACGGCGTCCTGCTTCTGCGACAGCTGCGGCACCCAGAAGGAATGGATCACGTCGTTTGACGTGATGTCGAGCTTCGTGTGCCGCCCTTTCGGAAGGGTCAGGAAGCCGTAGGAGCGTCCACTCGGGTAGGTGAACGACCAGGCGAACTGCTGGGCCGTCACCTTGACCACAAGTGGGTTCGAGCCCGCATCCCCGTTCTGGGCGAGCACGATCGCGCTGACGATCGAGATCGCCGTCACGAGCACGGCGGGAACTGCGGTCCACGTAATCTCGATGCCGGTGTGGCCGTGCACCGGGGGCCCGTCCGAGTCGTCGTCGGGGCCCGCACGGAACTTCCAGACCGAATACACGAGGACGGCTGCGACGACCGAGAAGACGCCGATGCAGATGGCAGTCGTGAACCAGAAGACGAAGTGGATGCGCCCGGCTTCCTGGCCGGCGTCGAGGGGCAACCACGGAACTGCGAGCGCCACCCCGGTGCAGATCGCGGCGGCGACCAGCGCGATCGCGGTGAGCTGAATGAGAGAGCCCCTGCGCACCCGCGCGCAAGACTAGTCCAACCGACCGGTCCACGAGCCGTAACCGAAACGCTCGGTCGGACGTTCAATGCATGACCCCGCCGGCTGCAAATGTCTGTCGGGAGACACGAGCCAGGAGGTTTTCTGAAATGGGTATTGGAGTCAGTCTGATCCTGATCGCAGTCGGTGCGATCCTGACCTGGGCGGTCAGCGCGACCGTCAGCGGTCTCGATATCAACACGGTCGGCGTGATCTTGCTGATCGTCGGGGCGATCGGTCTCGTCCTGTCCATGGTGTTCTGGTCGAGCTGGGGCGGCGTCAGTGGCGCCCGCCGGCGCACGACCGTGGTGGAGGACGGGCCGCGGTCCACTTACTAGGCCGCTTGGGAAGAACATAGAACGCACGAGCAGGGCGGCCGGCGGCCGCCCTGCTCGTTGCCAAACTCCTCATTCTCAGACCATGTGGGCGACGAAATCGCCTGCGAGCGGCAGCTCGACCGCGAAGGTCGAGCCGCGCCCGAGGCCCGCCGACTCGACCCAGATCCGGCCGTCCATGCGTCGCACGAGCTCGCGGCAGATGTAGAGGCCGAGGCCCGTGCCGCCGACACCGCGGGTCATGTTCGGATCGAGGCGGTAGAACTTGTCGAAGATCCGCCGCTGCTCGGCACTGGGGATGCCGAGGCCCGGGTCGGTGATCGAGATGCGGACCTGCGCGCCGACCGCTCGCACGGAGACCGTGACCGCGCCGCCGTCCGGCGAGTACTTGACTGCGTTGTCGACGAGGTTGATCAGCACGCGGCCGACCTTGTCCGGATCTCCCGCGACGGGGGGCAGGTCGTCGTCGGCGGAAAGGACGATCTCGTGCGCGCGGCCGAGATGGGCGCGCTGGGCCTCGACCACGTCCCGAACGAGCGCGAGCGGATCGCAGTTCTGGATCGAGACCTGCAACGAGTCCGTGTCGAGCCTCGCTGCCCAGAGGATGTCGTTGACCGTGCGTGCGAGGCGGTCGGCCTCGCCCGAGACGACGTCGAGCAGGTTCGCGCGCTGCTCCTCCGCCAGCGTAACGTCGCTCCGGCGCAGTGTCATGGCCGCGCCGTAGATCGCTGCGAGCGGCGTGCGGAGCTCGTGCGACACCGTCGAGACGAACTCTGTGCGCATCGCCTCGAGCGCGCGCTCCTCGGTCAGATCGCGAAATGCATAGACGACTCCGTCGGGCACGGCCACGCCGTGGATCGAGAGCCACACCTCGCGCCCGCCGAGGTCGAGCGGCACCGACTCGGCGCGTGGCGCCGCGCTTCCTTCCTCCGCCACCGGGACGCGGGCGGCGACAGACGCCCACCCCGGGATGGCCTCGGCGGCGACACGGTCGACCACGACTCCGGCAGTAAGACCGGTTGCCGTGGCCGCGGCCAAATTCCAGGTGCGCACCACCCCATGTCGGTCGACGAGGAAGACCCCGTCGCCGACTGAGGCGAGCACGCGCGCCGCCTGCGCGCGCTCCTCGGAAGCGCGATAGAGCTGGGCGTTGTCGAGCGCGACCGCCGCACGCCGGGCGAGGTCGACCGCGAACTCGAGGTCCTCCCGGGTGTAGCTCTCGGGCGTCTCCGCACGGACGAGCGACAGGGAGCCGACCGCTCGCCCGCGGGCGACGAGCGGGACGACCAGTCCCGAGTGCACGCCTTCCTCCCGCTCGAGCGACTGTTCGGGCAGCGACCAGGCGCCCTCCGCGAGCAGCAGCGGCTCGCCGGTCTCGATCACCTGGGTCACCGTCGTCGGCGGCTCGCGGTCGGATCCGAAGGTCGCCACCTCCGCCTGGGCCGACGCGGTGCGGGCCGGGTCCCGGTGCGCAACGGCGACGGCGCGCGCGCGCCCCGTCTCGTCGAGCAGGTGGATCGCGCACCAGTCGGCAGCTCGGCCCGCGACGAGGGAGCAGAACTGATCGAGCGTCCGCTCGACATCGAGGGTCGAACCGAGGAGCGCGCTCGCCTCTGCGAGGAAGCCGAGCCGATCGCGCCCGCGCTCGGCGTCCCGGAACAAGTGGGCGTTGTCGACGGCGATCGCGGCGCGCGAGGCGAGCTCAGATGCGAGCTGCAGGTCGGTGACACCGTAGGTCCGCTCTGACTCGGCGGAGACGAACGTCAGCGCGCCGAGCGTCCGCCCGCGCACGACGAGCGGCACGATCATGGTCGAGTGCAGCGGCAGCCTCGTCGACTCGTCGAGGTGCGCCGGCCGGTCGCCGAACACCGCGCGGAGCGAGTCGTCGTCGAGCTCGGTCGTCAGCAGAGGCTCCCCTTTGCGGACGACCGCCCCGATGCCGGCGCCCTCGTCCAGCGTCGCCGGGTGCGCCGCGGCAACACGCTCTGCGAGCTCGACCTTGGCCGGATCGACATGCGCGACGGCGACGCGGTTCAGCACACCCCGTTCGCCGACGAGGTCGACCGTGCACCAGTCGGCGAACTGCGGGACCGCCAGACGCGCGACGCGCCCGAGTGTCGCGTCGACGTCGAGCGAGGACGCGAGCACGGTGCTGGCCTCGGCGAGAAACTGCAGCCGCTCCTGCGCAGCACGCTCTTCCTCGAACAGTGCCGCCTGGTTGATCGCCAGGGAGATGCGGTAGGCGATCAGCTCGAGCAGTCGCGCGTCCTGCTCGTCGAACTGCGCCAGCGCCACGGAGCCCACGTGGACCACGCCGATCACGGTGTCGTCCACGATCAGCGGGATCGCGACGATCGAGTTGATGCCGCGCTCGCGCAACATCGGGCTGACGAGCTGGATCTTCCCAAGGTCGGGAACGAGCAGCGGCCTGCGCGTGGCGGCGACGCGACCGGCCATTCCTTCACCCAGGGGGATCCTTTCCGCCCGTTCGAGCTCGGCCTCGAGTCCCACGACGGCACGCACGGACAGCCGGCCATCGTCGTCGAGCAGGAGGATCGCCGCGGTGTCGGCGTCGAGCACCTCGACGATCCGCTCGAGGAGCGCGCGGAGCAGGTCGTGCAGCCCGAGATGCTCGAGCGCCGCCTCCGAGACCCGCTCGAACTTGCGCAGC
>JALYLO010000329.1 GCA_030774175.1 Actinomycetota bacterium | reverse complement strand
GCCGAGCGCGCTCGCATGAGCCGCGAGCAGCGCCGCCGTGATCAGGGCGAAGCTTGAAACGGCCGGGACGAGTCGCCTCCGGATCAGCCACAGCAGGGCGGGGAGAACCGTGACGGCCGTGAGCTTGACCGAGATCGCAGCCGCGAAGACCGCGCCGGCGCCGACGGCCGCCAGCGGCGTTGCCAGCGAGGCCAATCCGAGCGCCAGCAGCATGAGCGCGAGCGCAGGGGTGTCGGCGATCACCTGGTATCCGAAGAGATCGAGCGGAGGCGCGATCGTCAGCGAGGCCGCGACGAGGATCCCGCCCGCCGGGCCGCCGAACCGGCGTCCCACCAGCCAGCCGCCGACCGTCCCGAGGAGGACGACGAAGAGGAGCCCGGCCCGGAGAGACACGACGCCGACGCCGGTGACGTAGGAGAGGCTGCGGAGCAGATCGTAGAACCCCGGAAACTGGGCCGCGAAGACCTGTGTTCCGAGGGCCTGTCCGTGTCGGAGCGCGTCGACCGCGGCGAGGTAGACCGCCTCGTCGTAGTTGGTGGCGCTGTGGATCGATCGCGCGAAGAGGAAGGCCTGGGCCACCAAGACGATCGCGAGCAGGATCGCCTCGACACCGTGGACACGGCCTCGGCGCGCCGACGTCGTCTCCGACGGCCCGGACGCGAGCGCTCGCCGCTCAGGGGCCATGCACGTGTTCTGGGTCGTGGCCGTTCATCAGAGCCCAGAGGTATCCCCAGCGCTTGATCGCCCTGTCGTCAACCTGGTGACGCTTGTGGCCGAAGTCGGTCTGGATCACCGTTGCGATTCGACCGATCCCATCGCGCTCGCTGACCCCGTCGTAGCCGATGTCGTGGACGAACGCGACAGCGAGTGACCACGCGACGCAGACGACGAGCGCGGGATACACCAGGCGGCCGAAGCGCCGCCGGAGCTCGGCGACGCCGATCAGGTAGAGCGGGAAGAGCGACGTCAGGAACCGTTGCGAGAACGCGAACCCACCGTCCCACTGCCCCCAGACCGTGTGGACGACCAGGAGGGCGAGCGACGCGATCAGGAGCGTCAGAAGGAACACGCGCCGCTCGTCGTCGTGCCTGCGGCGCAGGAGCAACACGTACCCGACCACGGCGAACGCCGTCAGGGGTGTCCACAGGAAGAGGCCGCGATGGATGCTGAAGAGCATCCTCAGCGGGATCAGGGGATCGAACCCGTTGAGCGGGCTGGACGTGCTTCCGACGAGTGGATGCGCGCCCAGTGCGAAGCGCCCCAGCGCCTGAGACTTCGGGAAGTAGGTCGGGACGAAGTACGAGATCCCGCGCAGCGCCGGCAGCACGAAGATCACAGACCCGACGAGGATGGCGGTGCCCAGAGCGACCAGTGCCGAACGCCTGCGGCGAACGACGAGCACGCACAGCACCGCCAGGAAGAACGCGACGTTGACGTAGCGGATGTTCAGGGAGACGCCTGCGAGCGCCCCGAGCGCGAGCGCGTGGTTCGTCGACCCGGCCGCCGACAGACGCAGGACGAGAAACGTCGCGGCGGTGATCACGAGCGTGTCGACCGCATGCTTGCCGGCCGGATCGAAGATCACGTAGTAGAAGAGCGGGCTTCCGAAGGCCGTGACGAAGAGCACCCCGGGGCCGCGCGGCAGATCGAGCTCGCGCAGGATCCGCCACCCGAAGTAGAGGGTGGCGAAGAACGCAGCATTGGCGGCGAGCGTGATCGAGATCTCCTCGAAGCTGACGTGGAAGGTCCGCGGCTGCAGGCCGAAGAGCGCAGCGAGGAGCCTGCCCAGGAGGAAGAACGGCCAGTTCCAGACGTCGCTTCCGAACTGATAGGCGAAGGCGGAGTCCGGATGCTCGCCGAAGAACCGTCGCAGGAGGTTGAAGTAGACGAGGGCGTCGCCCTTGACCTGGAAGTGCGAGAACGTGAGGGCGAACAGGGAGTAGCCGGCCAACGCGAGGCCCATCGGGCGGCTCAGGAAGCGCTCGCTGCGGCCGGGAGGGGACAACGCCGAGAGAGGCTATCCGGGCCGCTCGGATCCGGCTCGACGACGTACTATCGAGCGCCGTGACCGTCGTCCGCGTCTTCTTCTGGGCGTCCCTCTTGCTGCTGGCGTGGACGCACGTCCTCTACCCGGCGTTCGCGGCGCTCCTCGCCCGCGTCGCCGGCCGGGCGGTGCGGAAGGGCGAGATCGAGCCGTCGGTGACCGTCATCGTCACCGCCTTCAACGAGGAGAGCGTGATCGCGCGGCGGATCGAGAACCTGCTGGCGCTCGACTACCCGCGCGAGAAGCTGCAGCTCGTCGTCACCTCCGACGCCTCCACGGATCGCACCGAGGCGATCGCGCTCCAGTACGACGGCGTCAAGGTGATCACGAACCCGCGCGGCGGCAAGGTCGCCGCTCAGGACCGGGCGGTGCGCCAGACCGACGGCGAGATCGTCGCGTTCTCCGACGCGAACGCGACGTGGGCTCCCGACGCCTTGCGCAAGCTCATGCGCGTGTTCGCCGACCCGGACGTCGCCTATGTCTGCGGACAGCTGCGCATCCTCGATGCCGAGGGTTCGAACCGAGAGGGCGTCTACTGGCGCTACGAGATGGTGCAGCG
>JALYLO010000328.1 GCA_030774175.1 Actinomycetota bacterium | reverse complement strand
CAACGCGCACGCCGCCCGTGGGCACGAGCGCCGAAGCGGGGAACGGGGCGCGAAGCGCACGCAGATACGGCGGGCCGCCGAACGACGCCGGAAAGAGCTTCAGCACGCGGGCGCCCGCAGCCGTCGCGGCGAGGATCTCGGTCGCGGTGAACACGCCCGCGATCGGCTCGAGCCCCTCCTGCCTGGCGCGGTCGATCACGTCGGCGATCACCCCCGGGCTGACCACGAAGCCGGCGCCCGCGGCCGCGCTTGCGCGCACCTGGTCGGCTGACACCACGGTGCCGACGCCCACGGTCCGGCCCTCGCCCGCGGCGCGCTCGACCGCGGCCAGCCCGCCGGGCGTGTCGATCGTGATCTCGACCAGTTCGATCCCGCCCCGCAGGAGCGCGTCGACCGCCCCCATTACGTCGCCGCCGTCGTGGAAGCGAACGATCCCGAGCACTCCGCTCGGCTCGAAGACCGCCGCCTCTGACATTGCGCGCGAGGTTAGCTTAGGGAATGATGTAATACAAGCATGTTGTCATTACAGGGTGGCGACGGCGACTCGCAGACGCAACCGGTCGCGAATTCGATCGACAAAGCCTCGCCGGTGCCCTACTACTACCAACTGCTCCAGCTACTGGAGCGCGCGATCGCGGGCGGCGCGCTCGCCCCCGGTGAGAAGATTCCGACCGAGGCGATGCTCTGCGCCACCTACGGCGTGAGCCGAACCGTCGTCCGGCAGGCGCTCAGCGATCTCGACCGCACCGGGCTCGTCACTCGGGTCAAGGGGAAAGGCACGTTCGTCGCGTCGCCGAGGGTCTCGGAGTTCGTCGCGCAGTCGCTGACGAGCCTGCACGAGGACTTGACCGCCCGCGGGGAGCGGCTCGAGACGAAGGTGGTCCGGCTGGAGGTCGAGCCGGTCTCGCCGCACGTTGCGCAGATGCTCGAGCTCGCCGAGCCGGAGCGGATCGTGCTGCTCGAACGGCTGCGCTTCCTCCGTGGACAGCCCCTCGTCGTGACGACCGCACACATGCCTTACTCGCTCTGCGCGCCGATCCTCGACTTGGACATGACCGATCGCTCGCTCTTCGAGACGTACGAACGCGAGCTCGGCCACAAGCTCCACCGCGGCACGCGCGCGATCGAGGCGCGCGCCGCGAGTGCGGAGGTCGCCGAGCAGCTGCGCGTGCCCGAGGGTTCGCCCGTCCTGGCGTTCAGCGGCGTCACCTACGTTGCGGACGGTAGGCCGATCGAGTACTTCGTCGGCATTCACCGCGGAGACCGCAGCCGCTTCGAGATCGAGCTCTTCCGTCCGTCGGAGCCTCGGGTCTCGGACGCTGCGCGCACGGCGCACGTCGCGAGCTGATGGCGGCCGGCCTCGAGCTCGGGCTGATCGGGTCGGCCTGGCACGGCACGGGGATGACGGTCGCCGACGGAATCAGGAAGACGAAGGAGATCGGCTTCGACGCGTACGACGTCTTCGAGGATCCGCTGATGATGGCCGCCGGCGAGCAGCGGCTGATCAAGGAGACGTGTGCCGAGGTCGGACTGCCGGTCCGGTCGGCGGTCTGCATCGCGCTCGGGCTCGTCGATTTCGTGCCCGCAGTGCGCCGGTTCACGCTCGAGCGCTGCAAGGCGTACCTCGATCAGCAGGCGTACCTCGGCGGCCGGAGCGTCGTGTTCGTCATCGGCGAGTACTACTGCGACCTGCAGGTGTTCTCGGCGGAGCAGATCTTCGGGCTCGTCGTCGAGAACCTGCGCGAGCTTGCCGAGCACGCTGCCGCGCAGGGCGTCGAGGTGGCGATCGAGCTCGAGCCGTTCGAGAATTGCATCGCGGGCGACGTCCATTCTCTGGCGCGCCTGATACGAGCGGTCGACCATCCGGCGGTCAAGGCGAACGCCGACATCTCCCACCTTCAACTGTCGGGTGCGTCCTTTGCGGACGTCGCAGTTCTCGCCGGGATGATCGGGCACGTGCACGTGTCCGACTGCGACGGCAAGGTGCACGGCGACCTCCCGCCCGGTCGCGGCGTGACGCCGATCAAGGAGTACCTCCAGGCGATCATCGACGGCGGCTTCACGGGCACGGTCTCCGTTGAGCTCGAACGGACGCCCGAGCCGTCCAGGATGGTCGAGATGGTGGAGGAGGCCTACCGCGAGACGGCGCGAATCCTGGCCGAGCTCGGTGCACGCGAAGCCGCGACGTGGCAGCCGGTTCCTTCGACCTGACGGGCCGTCGCGCCCTCGTCACGGGCGGCGGTGGGGTGCTCGGTCGTGCGATGGCGGCGGCACTTGCCGATGCCGGCGCGATCGTCGCTGTGTTGGGCCGTTCGGAGAGCGTCGAGGCGGCCGCGGCCGACTTGGGCGCTCCGGCCGTCGCCGTTCGCGCCGACCTCACCGACCGCGCCGACCTGCGGCGCGGCTTCGCCGACGCGGTGGAGGCGCTCGACGGGATCGACATCCTCGTCACAAGTCACGGGATCGGGCGGCCGTCGGACGCCGTCGATCACGAGCTGACCGACTGGGACGCCGTCATCGAGACGAACCTGACCGCCACCTTCGAGCTGTGCCGCCTCGCCGGCCGGATCATGATCGACCGCGGCAGCGGCAAGATTGTGAACATCGCATCGCTGCTCAGCTTCCAGGGCGGATACCGCGTGTCGTCCTACGCCGCAAGCAAAGGCGGCGTCGCCAGCCTGACGATGGCGCTTGCGAACGAGTGGGCGCGGGACGGCGTGAACGTGAACGCGATCGCGCCGGGTTACGTGAAGACCCAGCTGAACGCGCACATCTGGCGCGACGACCCCGAGCGGAGCGAGCAGATCCTGACGCGCATTCCCGCCGGCCGCTGGGGCGAGCCCGACGACCTCTCCGGCGCAGTCGTCTTCCTGTCCTCCTCCGCCTCGGACTACGTGCACGGCGTCGTGCTCCCGGTCGACGGCGGTTGGCTGTCGCGGTAGCCGGTGGACACGTCGATCTACTGCTTCGCGACAGACTTCGCGGACGAGGGCGTCGAGACGGTGCTCGACAACGTCCAGCACCGCGGCGGGCTCGGGGGGGTGACCTTCGCTGCCGCCTACCACGAGGGGCGCGACCTGTTTCCGCACAACCCGGTGCACAAGGTGCGATTCCTCGAAAGCGGCGCCGTGTTCTTCGAGCCGCATGCCGTGCGCCGGACGCGCCTGCAGCCGCCGGTCAGTGACGTCGCAGCCGTCACGCCGGAGCTGTTGGCCGCCGCGGAACGACGCGGCCTGGCCGTGCGCGCGTGGACGGTCTTTCTGCACAACGGGGCGCTCGCCGCGGCGAACCCCGATTGCGCGCCCGAGAACGCGTTCGGTGATCGGTACGTCACCGATCTCTGTCCCGCGCACCCTGATGCGCGCGCGTTCGCGGTCGCGCTCGCGAGCGACGTGGCGCGGCTCGGTGTGTCGACGATCTGCTGCGAGTCGCTCCACTACCACCCGCTCGAGCACGGCTATGCGCACGAGCGCTACTTCGTCCCACTCGGGCCGCGCGTGCGATACCTGCTCGGCCTCTGCTTCTGCACACACTGCCTCGCCGCCGCACGTCGCGACGGCGTCGACGGCGAGGAGGTGCGGCGCGAGGCGCGTGAGGAGATCGAACGCGTCTTCGCCGGTGGAGCGCAGCCGTCGCCCGAGCTCGAGCGGGACGAGCTGGACGGCTACGTGGGCGTCCGCGAGGCCGTCGTCACGTCGCTCGTCGAGGAGGTCGCCGCCGCCGCGCGGGCGGGCGGCACCGACCTCGAGTTCATCGAGCTCTCGGGCGCAGTCAAGGGCTACGCGACAGGCCGCCCTACAGGAGCGCCGGCGCCGTCGATCGCGTGGCAGCTGGGCGTGGACGTCAACGCAGTCGCGCGCGCGTGCGACGGGCTCTCCGCGATGGGTTACGCAGCCGACCCCGAGCGCATCCGTACCGACCTCGACGCGTACGGCGACGCGGCTGTATCGGTGATCTTCCGCCCCACCGCACCCGACTGCGAGTCGCCGGACGACCTGCGGGCGAAGGTCGAGCTGGTGCGGCAGCGCGGGCTACGTCGTGCCGACTTCTACCACTACGGCTTCATGCGGCTGGACGCGTTGGACTGGATACGCGCTGCGCTGACGCCCTGAGCGCGCGCCCGGCGAGTGCGCCGGTGTGGCGGCCGTCGTCGACCACGACGACGCCGTTGACGATCACAAACGGGATCCCCTCCGGAAGCCGCCGTGGATCCTCGTACGTTGCGGTATCGCGAACCGCCTCCGGGTCGATGCACGTCACATCGGCCGCGAGGCCCGGGCGCAGCAACCCTCGGTCCGGGAAGCCGAGCCGCTGCGCAGGCAGCGACGTCATCTTCCGCACCGCCTCCTCCCAGGTCAGGATCCCGAGCTCGCGCACGTAGACGGCGAAGTACCGGGGGAACGTCCCGTACGAGCGGGGATGTGGTCGGTCCCCGACGAGGATCCCGTCGCTGCCGACGGTATGCGACCAGTGGGCCATGGTCATGCGGACGTTCTCTTCGTTGCCGGAATGGGAAACGCACGCGACGCCGAGCTCCTCGTCGGCGAGCAGGTCGCAGAGGAAGTCGATCGGGCGGACACCCGCCTCGGCCGAGGCTTCGGCCAGGCTGCGGCCGATCCACCGGCGGTTCGCCGGGAGCTGCGCGCTGCTGATCACAACGATCGACCAGTCCATGGGAATCTCGTGGAACCCATCCGACCCCTCGACCTCCATCTCGACCCGCAAACGCTCGCGCAGCTCCCGGTCGCGCAGGCGCTCGATCGTCGCCGCAGAGCCGCCGACGTGGACCCAGCTCGGGAGGAAGGCGTGCAGATATGTCGCCCCCGCCAGGTACGGGTACGTGTCGAGGGTGATCTCGAGTCCGTCGTCGCGGGCGTGGTCGAGCATCGCCAGCAGCTCCGGCGCCTTGCCCTTGTTGATCTCGTAGCCGAGGTGCGCGTGGGCGAGGTGGAGCGGCACGCGTGAGCGCCGCGCGATCTCGATGCAGTCCGCGTACGCCTCGAGCGCACGCCGTCCGTAGTTGCGGTGATGCGGTGTGTAGTAGCCGCCGTGATCGCGCACGACGTCGAGGAGCGCGACGATCTCGTCGTCGTCGGCATACATGCCAGGGGTGTAGGTGAGCCCCGTCGAGAGGCCAACCGCCCCTTGTTGAAGTGCCTCGGCGAGCAGGCGCTTCATGTGCGCCAGCTCCGCGTCGGTGGGCGCGCGGTCGTCGTAGCCCATCGCGCACATGCGGATCGTCCCGTGCGGAGCGAGGTACGCGGCGTTGACGGCGATTCCGTCGGCGTCGAGTCGGTCGAGGTACTCGCCGACGGTACGCCACGACCAGTCGAAGTCCGGCGGATCGTCGTTCCAGCCCGCGAGTTGGCTCCGCAGCTGCTCGAGCACCTCGTCGGTGACGGGCGCGTAGCTCAGCCCATCCTGGCCGAGCACCTCGAGCGTCACGCCCTGATGCACCTTCGCCTCGTGCGCTGGATTTGCGAGCAACTGGAGATCCGAGTGCGTGTGCATGTCGACGAACCCCGGGCAGACGAAGAGGCCGTCGACGTCGATCGTGCGTGTCGCCGGCTCGGTGCCGAGGCGGCCCACCGCCGCGACGCGGTCGCCGGCGATGCCGACGTCGGCCCTGTACCACGAGTTGCCGGCGCCGTCGATGACGCGGCCGCCGCGGAGCAGCAGGTCGAGCACGCCTACCCCCTAGCCGTCGTCTGAGAAGTCGCCGACCAGCTCGCGCGCCATCCGCTCGTTCCCGGCCAGCAGGCCGCCGTCCACACGCAGCACCTCACCGGTGATCCACGACGCCTCGTCGGAGGCGAGGAACGCGGCCGCCGCAGCGACGTCCTCCGGCTCGCCGACACGCCGCAGTGGATACCAGCGCACGAGCCGCTCGAAGATCGCAGGCTCGCGGTCGACGCGCTCCTGCCAAAGCGGCGTGCGGATCGTCCCAGGTGCGATCGCGACTGCGCGGATCCCATGCCGGCCGTAGCGTGTGGCAAGGCTGCGCGTAAGGCTGATGACGCCGGCCTTGGCCGCGCTGTACGGCTCGTTGGCGTAGAACCCGAGGCCGTTGACGGACGCGATGTTGACGATCACGCCGCGCCTCCGCTCGATCATCCCCGGCAAGACCGCCTTCGAACAGAGGAATGCGGAGCTCAGGTTGAGAGCAATGTCGTGGTCCCACTCGTCCTCGTCGATTTCGCAGACGTCGTCGGCCATGCCGCCGCCGGCGTTGTTGACGAGCACGTCGACACGGTCGACCGCTGCGACGATCCGTGCCACGTCGGCGGCGACGGTGACGTCGCCCGACACCGAGGTGCCGCCGATCAACTGCGCGACCTCGTTTGCCCGCCCGCCGTCGATGTCCGCTACCAGAACCGACGCGCCGTCGGCCGCGAAGCGTTTGCAGATCGCGCGGCCGATCCCGGAGCCTCCGCCCGTGACGAGCACCGACGTGCCGTCGAAGCGGGTCATCCCTTCAGCGCGCCTTCCTGGAGCCCGCGCATGTACCAGCGCTGCGCGAAGGCGAACGCCAGCAGTCCGGGCAGGATCGCGATCACGTACATCGCGGCCATGTTCGGCCACAGCCACTGGCCGAAGCCCGCGTTCGCCGCCGCCATGACCACGGTCAGCGTGCGCCGATCCTGGTCGTTCGTCAGCGTGTTCGCGAGCAGCCACTCACCCCAGGCGGCGATGAAGTTCGTGATCACGACGACGATCACGCCGTTGCGAACGAGCGGCAGCATGATTCGGCGCAGGATCATGAACGATCCGGCACCATCAACGCGGGCCGACTCTGCGAGCTCCTTCGGGATCGTCTCGAACACCCCGCGCATGATGAAGACGCTGACCGCGAGTGCGAGCGTCTGGTACGGGAGGATCAGCCCCCAGGTGGAGTTGATGAGGCCGAGCCGGTCCTGGATCTCCCAGATCGAGATCAGCCCGACGACGCGGCTCGGGACGAAGAGGGAGGCGACGAAGAGGGCGAGCACGAGCCGCTTGCCGGGCGTCGGCAGGTGCACGAGTGCATAGCCCGCGAGCACCGCGATCGTCGTCGTGATCGCCATCGTCGCGACCGTGACGATGATGCTGTTCTCGAAGTTCTGCGGCAGCGTGTCGATCGAGGTGAGCGCGCGGTGGTAGGAGCCGAAGTCGAAGTGGTGCGGCCAGATGCGATTCGTGTACGCGTCCGGCAGCGACTTCACCGACAGCAGAGCCACCCAGACGAGCGGGAAGAGGATCACCGCACACGCGGTCAGCAAGACGCCGTGCGTGACGATCGGGCCCCACTTGATCCGGCGGCGGCGCGGCGCGGCCCGTCCCGTCGCCGTCGCGACGCGCGTCTGGGTTGCGGTTTCTGCGCGGGTGGCCATCAGTCGCGGTTCCTGAACAGGTAGAAGAGCCACAGCACCACGCCCAGCATCCCGAGCGTGCCGAGCCAGCCGATCGCGGCGGCATAGCCGCGGTTCTGGTCACCGAGCTGGAACGCCGTGTCCCACATGTAGACCGTCCACGTGTACGTGGGCCGGTCGCGCGCGAACCCTCCCGTGAGGATGTACTCGTCGATCAGCGCATACGCCGTTCCGAAGCGCAGCACGACGAGAACGAGCATGATCGGGCGCAGCCGTCTGAACGTGATCTTCCAGAAGATTCGCCACTCGCTCGCCCCGTCGACGCGTGCCGACTCGTAGAGCTCCTTCGGAATCGTCGCCAGCCCCGCGAGGTAGAACATCGTGTGGAAGCCGAGCCCCCACCACCATTCCATCACCGCGAGCGAGGCGAACGTGAGGTTGGTCGAACCGAGCCAGATCGGCTGGTTCGTGATGTCGTAGAGGTGGAGGACGTTGACGACCAGGTAGTTGATCGGCCCGATCCCGTTGCTGTACATCCAGCCCCAGAGGATGAAGATCAGCGGGCCTGGGATCATCGCGGGAATGAGCAGGATCAGCCGGTAGGCACCGGCGACCTTCTGGTTCCGGACACGATCGACGAGCACCGCCGTCACGAGCGGGAGGAAGATCATCCCCGGCAGGAAGATCGCGGTGAAGATCGCGGCGCGCCACAGTCCGGTGCGGAGCAGCGGATCCTTGACGGCCTCGACGTAGTTGTGAAACCAGATCCACTTGGCCGACTCCGGCGACGCGTCGAGGACGAAGCTGAAGCTCGTGAACGAGATCCAGAGCGCGCGAACGACCGGCCACAGCTGCCACCCGACGAAGAAGAAGAGCGCGGGAATGAGATACGGCCACGTCCGGGCGAACCGGATCGTGGCCAGCCAGAGCGTCCGCAGTCGAGCCGACGGCCGAGCGGCGGCGGCCGAGCTAGCCACCGCCCGGCCGCCTCACCTCAGGAAGGGACACGAGCTCCGTTGGACACGCTTACTTCTTCTTCTGCTTCTTCACCTCGGCGAGGACGAGATCGCGCGCCTTCGCCAGCGCCTTCTTCGGGTCGCTCTCGTCGCCCTTTAGGTACGCCTCCCACGCCGGCTTACCGATCACGAACTGCTGCAGGCCGAACGTGTTCGTGCGGATCGCCTTGGCCGCCGCGAGCTGCGCGCGCACCGTGAACGCCCAGTCGGCCATCCACGTCGGCGGGCTCTTCTGCCACTTCGCCCACATCGACTTGTACGGGGCGAGCTGGCCGGATGCTCCGCGCACATCCTTGCCGAGCGCGTGCTTCCAGATGCGCACGTCGTGCGTGAGGAAGCTCATGTAGTCGGCTGCCTGCGCTTTGTTCTGGCCGTACTTGAACAGCGTCGCGCCGGTGTTCCAGAACACGGTGCCGCCGGCGCCGCCCGGCTGCTTTGGCATCCCCGCGATGTGGAGCACGGACGGGTCGGGCCAGGTGCCGGCGAAGCGTGTGGGCGCGTTCTGGTACTTGATGTAGTAGGCGGCCTGCCGCGCGGCGAACGCCTCCTCGTCGGGGGTCGTGTTGACACCCGCGTCGACCTTGCCCTCCTCGAGGATGTTGTTCGGTGCGACCTCCATCAGCCGCTTCATGATCTCGAGCGCCTTCACGGTGTTTTCGTTCGTGAAGTCGAACAGCCCGTCCGGCGTATAGACGTCCGTGCTGAACGTGTGCGTGATCGGAGCGAGCGAACGCCACCCGTGCGCATCGAACACCGCGCCGAACGGCGCCGCCTTCGAGCTCACGACCTTCTTCGCGTTGGCGATGAACTCGTCCCACGTCTTCGGGGCCTTGGTCGCGTCGAGGCCCGCCTTCTCGACGAGCTCGCCGTTCCAGGCCTGGATGACGATGTCGAGCAGGAACGGGAACGACCATACGTGCCCCTTGTAGGTCGCCTCCTGCCGGATCGCCGGGATGAGGTCGTTCAGGACCGACTTCGAGATGTACTTGTCCCACGGCTCGATCGCGCCCGCCTCGATCAGGGACGCCATCTCGACGAACGGCGTCATGCCGACGTAGACGTCCCACGTGCTCTTCTTCTTCTTGGTCTCGGCGATGAAGCGCTCGATGCCGAAGCCGGCAACCGGCGCGATCTTGGCGTCGAGCTTGTGCCGCTTCGCGTAGTCCTTGTTGATCCCCTTCGGGATGTCGGGGTACAGGCCGTAGATCCACGCGTAGAAGGTCGGGGTCAGGGCCCGCGCCTGCGTGCTCCCGAAGGCTGTCTGCGCGCCGAACAGGCTCGAGACACCCCAGAGCGCTGCGCTCGCCGCGGCGCCGCGCTTGAGCACGTCCGCGCGGCTCAGCCCCGGCGCGAACTCCTCGTCGTCGACCAGCTCTTCGAACAACTCACGGTCGTCCGTCGTCATGTCGCTCCTTCCGCTAGGGCCGAAAGCGACGCGAAGATACCACGGCGGAGTGATGTAATACAAGCATGTTGTAATGACAATCCGCCCGGTGCATACTGCCGACCGTGACCTCGTCGGCAGCTGCCCCGGCGTCTGTCACCTTCGCAGAGGTGACAAAGCTCTTCGACGGCGGTGTTGCCGCTGTCAAGGAGTTGTCGCTCGAGGTGGGCGACGGCGAGTTCATGGTGCTCGTCGGACCGTCCGGGTGCGGCAAGACGACGGCGCTCCGGATGGTTGCCGGCCTCGAGGAGATCACCGCCGGCGAGATTCTGATCGGCGACCGCGTCGTCAACGACGTCGACCCGCGCGGGCGTGACGTGGCGATGGTCTTCCAGAACTACGCGCTCTATCCGCACATGACGGTCTTCGAGAACATCGCCTTCGGCCTGCGGGCGCGCCGTGCGCCGAAGGCTGAGATTCGGAGCCGCGTCGAGCGCGTCGGCAAGGCTCTCGGGCTCGGTGAGCTGCTGCAACGAAAGCCACGCCAGCTCTCCGGGGGGCAGCGCCAGCGTGTCGCGATGGGGCGCGCGATCGTGCGTGACCCGCGTGTCTTCCTCATGGACGAGCCGCTCTCGAACCTCGACGCGCGGCTGCGCGTCCAGATGCGCGCAGAGGTCACCCGCGTGCAGCGCAACCTCGGCGTGACGACGATCTACGTGACGCACGACCAGGTCGAGGCGATGACGATGGGTGACCGCGTGGCCGTGATGCGCGGCGGCGTTCTCCAGCAGACGGGCCAGCCGCAGTCGGTCTTCGACCGCCCCGCCAACCTGTTCGTGGCGAGCTTCATCGGCAGCCCGCCGATGAACCTCGTCCAGGGACGTCTCGAGCAGCGCGGCGACGCGCTTGCGGTGAACATCGGCGAGCAAGAGATCGTCGTTCCCTCCGATGTCGCCGTCGGTCGGCGAGGGCTGAGCCGGTACGTCGGCCGCGCGGTCGGTCTCGGCATTCGCCCGGAGCATCTCCGCGACGCGACAGGCGAGAGCACCGCGCGACTCCGCGGGACGGTTCGCGCGACCGAGGCGCTCGGCTCGGAGCTTCTCGTCCACTTCGATGTGGAGGCGGCGCCTGTGCTCACCGAGGAGGTTCGCGAGGTCGCGGGCGATGTCGACGCTGCCGCGCTGGAGCGGCTCGAGTCCGAGGCGCTCGAGAGGCGGACGGTGCTGATCGCGCGCCTCGAGGCGCAGCCCCCGCCGTCGATCGACGCGACGATCGAGATCGGTGTCGACACGCGGCGGCTTCACTTCTTCGACCTCGACAGCGGACTCTCGATCTACGACTAGATGTCCGTTCTCACCGTCGGTGAGACGATGGCGCTCCTCGATCCGGTCGAAGAGGGCAGGCTCCGGCTCGGGATGTCGCTCACGCTTCGCTTCGCGGGCGCCGAGTCGAACCTCGCTGTCGCGCTCGCGCGCCTCGGGGTCGACGTCGCGTGGGTCTCGCGCCTCGGCCGCGACCCGTTCGGCGACCTCATCGAGGCAGGGCTCGCGCAGGAGGGCGTCGATCTACGTTGGGTCGCCCGCGACGACGCGCAGACCGGGATCTTCTGCAAGCTCCGCAGCGACGGGCGGACCAGCGTCGTCTATCACCGCGCCGGCTCGGCCGCATCGCGGCTGCGGGTGGGGGACGTGCCGGACGAGGCGCTTGACGGCGTGCGGCTCGTTCACCTGACCGGGATCACGATGGCGATCTCGGACAGCGCGCGCGAGCTCGTCCTGGACGTTGCCCGCCGTGCGCGGGAGCGGGGGGCGTGTGTCGTCTTCGATCCGAACTTCCGTCCGGCGCTGCCGGACACGCCGGCCGCGGCGGCCACGCGCCAGCGCGCGGTGCTTCCGTACGTCGACTGGTACGTCTGCGGCGAGTCGGAGGCGCGGCTCCTGTGGCCGGACGGCGAGATTCCGGTTCGGAGTGTGATCCGCGTCGGCAACCGCGGCGCGATCGTCGACGACACCGAGGTCGCGCCGCCGCGAACGGTCGCCGTGGTCGAAGAGGTCGGCGCCGGCGATGCCTTCGCGGCGGGGTTCGCCTACGGCCTCCTGCAGGGATGGGCGCCCGCCGACTGTGCGCGCGCCGGTCACGTGATCGCGGCATACGCGCTTGCCGGGACAGGCGACTGGGAGACGCTGCCTCGCCTCGCGGAGGTGAGCGAGCTACTTGCCCCGGCGTGAGCCGACGGGACGAAATCGCCTCGTCCGTCTCGACTGCTTCACCGGTTCGCAGGCTGCCAGGCGATTCCGAGCGGCCACACTAAGGACGGCCGCACAACGAACCAAGGAAGGGCGGGGCGCATGAGCGACGTTCGCACGAACACCATTCCGACGATCGATCTCAACGACGGGCAGGCAATCCCACAACTCGGTTTCGGGGTCTTCCAGATTCCTCCCCAGGACACTGCGCGAGCTGTGAACGTCGCGTTGGAAGCCGGGTACCGGCACATCGACACCGCCGAGATGTACGGCAATGAGCGAGGGGTTGCAGAGGCCGTCCGTGCCTCGGGGCTCGACCGAGCCGACGTCTTCATCACCAGCAAGCTCTAAAACGGCATCCACCGCCCCAACGAGGATCGCAGCGCATTCGCGCAGACGCTCAGCGAGTTGGGAACTGCGACGGAGGGCTAGCTATGGATCGGTTCGTGTTCGATCGATCGTGGCTCGGGGACGTTGCGCCGCCGCGCCGACCGCTCTTGCTGTTCGACGGCGGCTGACCGTTCTGTCGAGCGGCGGCGAGGCTCGTCGTCAGGTTGGATCGCGAGGAGCGACTCGCGCTTCTGAGCCGGGACGACGAAGCTGCCGCGCCCTATACGGCACGTGTCCCCGAGCAGCAGATCAAGGCTTCGTGGCAGCTGATCGAACCCAGCGGTGTGCGGTTGATGCATGGTCCGGCAGCGATCCGCGTGCTCGAGCTGCTTCCGCCCACCCGGTGGTTGGCCTTCGTCCTGCGCACGCTCCGGCTGATACCGCTCGCCACCGCGGTCAACCGGTTCCTCAGCCGGATCAGGAAGCCGCTCGGCCGGCTCTTCCCAAACCCCCAGATCCCGCGCCGGTGGCCTTAGTTCGCTGGGCGCCGCCGCGCTCTCATCGCGATTGTGAATCGTGTTCTCCGATCCGGTCGCAGCCCTCGAGTTCCTCGCGAACACAAACGACGTCGACCTCCGTGCTTGAAAGCTCCACGGACCGCTCCACATCCACCGCACGGCTGGGTCAACCGCAAGTCGTTCTGAACGAGAAACCGCCT
>JALYLO010000327.1 GCA_030774175.1 Actinomycetota bacterium | reverse complement strand
CTGGTGGTCGTGTCCGGCGACGGTCAGGACGGCGCCGCGCACGCCGGCCGGCAACGCCTCGTGGCGGGCCTGTCCGGCCGGCGTCCCGGCGATGACGATCTCCGACAGCAGGTTGCGCCCGAGCAGCATCACGGCGCCGGCGAACGGAGCAGCCTCGCCGAGATCGAGAAGCCCAGTGCGGCTCGCCAGCGAGAGCTCGCTGACGGGAGAGCCGCCGAGTGAGACGACCGCCCACTCCGGCACCGACAGGAAGCGTGTAGCACCTGCGAGCTCTGGGTTCTCGCGCTGAAGCCACACGATCTTCGCGAGCGACGGCTGCGCGTTGAGCGGCATCCCCACGGCACTCTCGAACGCATCGATACCGATCGCGTGCTCGACCGCCTCGACGTCGCCGCGCGGATCGTGCCAGCCGACGATGCGGTTGAGCGGACTTCCTGCGCGGTCGACGAGCACGCCGGCCTCGCCCATGCCGGCGACGCCTATGCCGAGCACGCGCACGCGCACGCCCGAGCCCTCGGCCGCGGCCCTGCCCGACGCCTCGGCGACGACTGCGCGGATGACGTTCGCGAGCTCCTGCGGATCCATCTCGATCTCGCGCTCGTGCTTCACCCAGGGGGTCGCGTGGCTGACATCGGCAAGCTCGGCTCCTTCCAGTCCGACCGCGACTGCCTTGACCCGCGTCGTGCCGACGTCGAGGCCGAGGAGGATGGGAAGCGGCGAGCTCACGCCGCCGCCCACGAGGCTGGTGTGACGCGCGAAACGGGTTGGATCACGAGACGCGACGGGGCCGTGAGCCCGTCCAGGCGCTCGAGCGCCATCTCAGCTGCCGTCGTCCCGAGCCGCTCGGGATTCGAACGCAGGACCTGCGGCGGCACGACCAGCAGATCCGAATCGCTCATCTCGTCGAACACGATCAGCGGAAGATCGACGGCTGCCGCGCGCGCCGCCCGTACGAGCTCGCGACCCGTCGCGTTGTGGGCGGCGAAGACCGCCGTCGGCGGGTCGTCGCTCGCGAGCAGCGCAGCGATCGCGTTCTGAGCCGCCTCGGGGGTCGGGCAGTCGAGGTGCACGAGTGCCGGGTCCTCCGCGACGCCCGCCTCGGCGAGGGCGAGGCGGTAGCCGAGCGCCCGCTCCTGCATCGTCCACAGGCTCGGGTTGTCGGCGAGGAGTGCGATCCGGCGGTGACCCGCGTCGATCAGGTCGCGGACCGCCTCGGTCGTGGCGCTGCGGTTGTCGACGATCACCGTGTCCACGTCGACGCCGACGACGGGCCGGTCGAGCGAGACGACGACGAGCCCGTGGTCGATATCCACCCGCAGGTACGACACCTCGCCCGGAGCCGGCACGAGCAGCAGCGCGTCGACGCGCCGGTCGACGAGCGCGCGCACGATCTTCCGCTGTGCCACGCCGTCGTCGTGGTGGCTTGCGATCACGAGCTGCAGGTCGCGCGGTGCCAGCGTGCGCTCGACGCCGCCGACGAGCTCCGCGAAGAAGGGGTCCGCGACATTGGGGATCACGAGCCCGACGGCTGCGCTCGGCCGGCCCGACGCCAGCGATCGCGCGAGGAGGTTCGGGCGGAAGCCGAGCGAACGCGCCGCCTCGAGCACTCTCTCGGCCGTCGCAGGCGCGACCCCGTACTCGCCGTTCATCGCGCGGGACGCCGTTTTCAGGCTGACTCCGGCCAGCTCGGCGACCTGGGCAAGCGTCGGGCGGCTCATGCGCGCTCCAGGACGACCCGACGTGCGAGCTCGGCGACGAGCGCCGGGGCGACGCCGCCCGCGAGCGGACTCGCGACGGATGCGCTCCCTGTCGCGACCGCGCAGAGCGCCGCCGCCCGCAGGTCGTCGCCGCGCTCGAGGGCAACGGCAAGACCGGCGACGAAGGAGTCACCCGCGCCGACCGGGTTCACCTCACGCACCGACGGCGCGGTGATCCAGAACGCGCCGTCCGCGTCGGCACCTCCGGCGCCGTGGCGGCCCACCGTGACGAGGGCAGCTCGCGCGCCCGCGTCGCACAGGCTGCGTGCCGCCGCGACGGCTGCGACTCCGGCGTCGTCGCCCGCCGCCTCGACAGCCTCGTCGACGACACCGTGCAGCGCGGCGTGGGCCTCGGCCAGGTTGGGCGTCACGACGTCGGGCTCGAAAGGGAGGCAGGCTCTCAGCGCGTCGCGCGTCGCGTCGACAACCGTGATCGCGCCTCGTCCGCGCGCCAGCGCGACGACCTCGCCGTAGGTGTCGTCGGGCGCCCCGGGAGGCAGGCTTCCGCTCGCGGTGGCGACGCGTTGCCCGGAGAGCTCGTCGCCGAAAGCTGCGAGCAGCCGATCACG
>JALYLO010000326.1 GCA_030774175.1 Actinomycetota bacterium | reverse complement strand
GTGGGGATCGAGAGCACGCCGTAGCGGTCCGCCGTCTTCGGGTTCGCGTCGATGTCGAGCTTCACGAACTCCACGGTGTCCGTCGCGGCCGCGAGCTCCTCGAGCGCCGGGGCGATCGCCTTGCACGGCCCGCACCAGGGCGCCCAGAAGTCGACCACGACGGGGTTCTCGGCCCGCAGCACGTCCGCCTCGAAGCTGTCGTCGGTCACGTCGCGCATCGCTTGCCGGTCAGGCTAGCGGCCGAGACGGAGCAGGGGCACCCGCCAGACCGCCTCGAGCACGATCGTGCGGCTCATCTTCGAATGGCCAGCCGTGCGGTCGACGAACGTGATCGGGATCTCGACGATGCGGAACCCTGCGCGCTTTGCGCGGTAGGTGGTCTCGATCTGGAAGGCATAGCCCTTCGCCGTGATCATGTCGAGGTCGAGCGCCTCCAGCACCGCGCGCCGGAAGCACTTGAATCCCCCGGTCGGGTCGTGCACCCCGAGCTGGAGGAAGAGCGCGGTGTAGAGGGAGGCGCCGCGGGAGATCGCGCGGCGTACGACGCCCCAGTTGCCGACCCGCCCGCCGCGGACGTAGCGCGACCCGAGAACGACGTCGGTGCCCTCCTCGGCGGCGGTGATCAGCCGCGGGACGTCCCGTGGGTCGTGGGAGAAGTCGCAGTCCATCTCCAGTACCAGCTCGGCTCCCTCGGCGAGGGCCCGTCTGAAGCCCGCGAGGTAGGCCGGGCCGAGCCCCAGCTTCTGCGGCCGGTGGAGGACGTCGACGAACGCGAGCTCGGACGCGAGCCGGTCTGCGATCTCGCCGGTCCCGTCTGGCGAGCTGTCGTCGATGATCAGCACGCGATCGCCGTCGCGCACGACGCCTCGCAGTGCCTCGATCATCGGCTCGAGGTTTGCACGCTCGTTGTAGGTCGGGAGGCAGATGGTGGCCCGCATCGGCGTGCCTATGATCGCTCTCGTGGCCGAGCTACCGCGGAACAACGAGCTCGCGGCGCAGTTCGAGCTGCTCGGAGACCTGATGGAGCTCGAGGGCGGCGACTCGTTCCGGGTCGGCGCCTACCGCCGCGCCGCGGCCCGGATCCGCGAGACGCCCTCGTCGGTCGCGCAGCTGGCGCTGAAGGGCCGGGCGAAGGAGCTCCAGGACATCGGCAAGACGATCGAGGCGAAGATCGTGGAGGTCGTCGAGGACGGCGAGATCCACGCCCTGACCAAGCGCAAGGCCGTGGTCCCCGCCGAGGTAGCGGCCTTCATGCGGCTGCCGGGGCTTGGCCCGAAGACGGCGCGCCGCATCTGGCAGGAGCTCGGCATCACGACCGTCGACGCGCTCAAGGCGGCGGCCCAAGCGGGCGAGCTGCGCGGCCGCGCGGGGATCGGGCCGGGCACCGAGACGAAGATCGCGCTCGCCCTCGCACGACCGCAGGCGGCCGAGGGGCCGAGCCGCGCCCTCCTCGGCACCACGCTGCCGAAGCTTCGCGCGGTCGCAGCTGTGCTGCGCGAGCACCCTGCCGCGGTCGAGGTCTCGATCGCCGGGTCCGCGCGCCGGATGCGCGAGACGGTTCGCGACCTCGACATCATCGCCACCGCCACCGACCCGGAGGCGCTCGTCGAGCACTTCTGCTCGTTCGACTGGGTCGTCGACGTCGCGGCGAAGGGATCGACCAAGGCGACCGTCGTCTCGAACGACGGACTGCGCTTCGACTTGCGCGTTGTCCCGCCGGAGAGCTACGGCAACCTGCTGCAGCACTTCACCGGCTCGAAGAACCACAACGTCGCACTGCGCGAGGGCGCCGTGCGCCGCGGCTTCTCCGTCTCCGAATACTCCGTCACGGTTGTCGAGACCGGCGAGGAGCACCGCTTCGCGGGCGAGGAGGAGGTCTACCGCTTCCTCGGCTACGACTGGATTCCGCCCGAGCTGCGCGAGGACGGCGGCGAGCTCGCAGCGGCGCGGCGTGGCGAGCTCCCACCGCTCGTCGAGCTCACGGACCTGCGCGGCGACCTGCACACGCACACCACCTGGTCCGACGGCAAGGACTCGCTCGAGGACATGGTCGCCGCGGCAATCGGGCGCGGCTATGCCTACTACGCGATCTGCGACCACTCACAGCGGCTGCGAGGCGACCTGCTGGCACGGCAATCTGCCCAGATCGACGCTCTCAACGAGCGCGTGGCGCCCTTCCGGATCCTGAAGGGCATCGAGGCGAACATCCGGCCCGACGGCACGCTCGACGTCTCCGACGACGACCTCGCGACGCGCGACTGGGTGGTCGCGTCCGTGCATTCGCGCTTCGACCACGACCCGACGGAGCGCGTGCTCGCTGCGATGGACAGCCCGTACGTGGACTGCATCGGCCACCTGACGGGCCGCAAGATCGGCAAGCGGCCGCCGGCGCCCGTCGATGTCGAGCGCGTGATCGAGGCGGCGCTCGCAACCGGCACGTTCCTCGAGATCAACTCCCAGCCCGACCGGCTCGACCTCTCGGACGTGCACGCGCGGGCCGCGCGCGAGGCCGGGCTCGAGCTCGTGATCGACTCGGACGGTCACCAAATCGGCGCGCTGGACTTCGTCGAACTGGGGATCGGCCAGGCCCGGCGCGCGTGGTTTGCGAAGGAGGACGTGCTGAACACGCGCACGTGGAAGCAGATCGAGAAGCTGAGGAAGAAGCGCTGACCTTCCACGACGACCTCCTGCACGCCACAGCCTGGGTCGAGCGCTACTTCGAGCGCCTGCCGTCGCTGCCCGTCGCTGCCGACGTCCGCCCCGGCGACCTCCGCGCGCAGCTCCCCGACTCCCCGCCCGAGTACGGCGAGCCCTTCGACGCGATGCTCCGCGATCTCGACGACGTCATCCTGCCTGCCCTCACGCACTGGAACCATCCGCGCTTCTTCGCCTGGATCGCGAACACCGGCTCCGAGCCGGGAATCCTCGCCGAGCTGCTGATCGCCGCGCTGAACGTCAACGCGATGACCTGGCTCTCGTCGCCGGCGGCGACCGAGCTCGAGCTGACGGTGACGGACTGGCTCGCGCAGCTGCTCGGGTTGCCGCGCGGCTGGCACGGGCACCTCGAGGACACCGCCTCGACGTCGATGATTGCTGCGCTCGCGGCTGCCCGCACGCTCCGCCCCGGTGGGGTCGTCTATGCGTCCGAGCAGGCCAACTTCAGCATCGAGCGTGCAGCGCGTCTCGTCGGCCTCGAGTTTCGGAAGGTCGAGACGGACGAAGCATTCCGGATGCGCTCCGACTTCCCGCTCGACGATGCGACTGCCGTCGTGGCGACCGTCGGGACGACGAGCACGACTTCGGTCGACCCGGTGCCGGAGCTCGCTCGACGCTGCGGGGAAGCCGGTGTCTGGTTGCACGTCGATGCCGCGTACGCCGGTTCCGCGGCGGTGTGCCCGGAGCTGCGCTGGTGCCTGGAGGGCGTCGAGCGCGCCGACTCCGTCGTCGTCAACCCGCACAAGTGGCTCTTCACGCCGATGGACTGCTCGGCGCTCTGGACGCAGCGGCCTGAGGCCTTCCACGAGGCGTTCGCGCTCGTGCCCGAGTACCTCGCAGCCACCGAGGGGGCCGTCGACCTGAAGGACTACGGCCCTGCGGTCGGGCGGCGTTTCCGCGCGCTCAAGCTGTGGATGGTGCTTCGCTGGTACGGAGCCCAGGGCTTGCGGGCTCTGATCCGCGAGCACGTGCGGCTCGCGCAGCTCTTCGCGGCGCTCGTCGAGGCCGATCCGCACTGGGAGCTCGTTGCGCCCCACCCGTTCTCGATCGTGTGCTTCCGGCACCGGGAGGGCGACAACGACGCGATCGCGCAGGCTGCGACGGCCACCGGGGAGCTGTTCGTCGGGTCGTCGACGCTGCGCGGCCGGGAGATCATTCGCCTTGCGATCGGAAACGCGAAGACGACGGAAGCGGACATCCGTCGCTCCTGGGAGGTGCTCCGCGCATGCGCGCGGTGATCTTCGATCTCTGGGAGACGCTGATCGACTGGGACCGGGTGGCCGCCGCTCGGATGCTTGCCGACGTGACGGCCCTCGTTGCCGACGAGGGCTTCGGCGAGCGCTGGGACCGCGTGACGACGCGCTACACGACGCCGATCAGGGCCGCGCTCACCGAGGCCGGGGTCCCTCCCGAGTCGCTCGACGAGATCTGTGCGATCAGGCTCGAGTACGTGCGGCGCTCCCTGACGCCCCGCCCGGGCGTCGTCGAGACCTTGCGTGCGCTGCGCGAGCGCGGTCAGCTCGTCGGACTGATCACCGTGTGCACCCAGGACGTCGAGACGCTGTGGGAGGGCACGGAGCTGGCCGGGCTCTTCGACGCCGAGATCTTCTCCTCTCGGGTCGGAGTGGCGAAGCCCGACCCCCGCATCTACCTCGCCTGCTGCGAGGCGCTCGGCGTCGAGCCGCACGAGGCGGTGTTCGTCGGCGACGGCGCGAACGACGAGCTCGCAGGCGCTCGCCGGGTCGGTATGCAGGCGATCCTGATCCACCGCCCGGGCGAGGGCCCGCTCTGGCCCGGGCTCGAGGGCTGGGACGGGCCGCGCGTGACCTCGATCCCGGATGTGCTCGAGCTGACCGCGCCGTGAGGCTGACGCTCCTCCACACAAACGGCAGCCATGGTCACGACGGGCGCAGCTGATGGCGCGCGTCCGCAGGCCCAGGCGCCAGGCGCCGGTGCTCGAGTTGCTGGCGGCGACGCTGCCGGAGTTGCGGCGCGGATTGACCGAGAGCGCCGCGCGCGGTGTCGCCTACGAGCTCTTCGAAAAGCTCGGCTACGGAGCGGTCGCGGTCACCGACACGCAGCAGGTGCTCGCATTCGTCGGCGCCGGCGCCGACCATCACGGGCCGGGCGATCGGCCGATCCGGCCGGTCTACGAGGTGCTCGCCGAGCAACGGCCGCTGCTGGCGCCGCTCGGGATCCGCACGGAGTGCGGCCACGCAGCCTGCCCGCTCGGGGCGGCGGCAGTTGCGCCGCTCCTGCACTCGGACGGACCGGCGGGCGCGGTGGTCGCATACGCGACCGCGGGCTCGCCGCTCGACGAGACCGCAGTCGAGACGCTCGATGGGCTCTGCGTTCAGCTCTCGGCGCAGCTCCAGCTGTCGGAGCTTCGGACCGCGACGACCACCGCGCTCCAGGCGCAGATGGAGCCGCATTTCGTCTTCAACGCGCTGAACACGATCGCGTCGTTCATCCGCACCGATCCGGAGCAAGCGCGCAAGCTCGTGCTGGCGTTCGCCGACCACCTGCGCGGGCGCTTCGCGCGCCCGGGAGAGTTCGTGACGCTGGAGGAGGAGTTGCGGCACGTGCGCAGCTACCTCGATCTCGAGCAGGCACGCTTCGGCTCGCAGCTCGACGTGACCGTCGACGCGGCGCCCGATGCGCTCGTGGTGCGCCTGCCGCCGCTGCTCGTGCAGCCGCTCGTCGAGAACGCCGTCAAGCACGGCAAGACCGACCGGCCGCTGCACCTGCTCGTCCGTGCGCGCGTGCGCCGCGGGAAGCTGCGGGTGACTGTGCGCGACGACGGGCGCGGTATCGCCCGCGAAGCGATCGACCGCGTGCTCGAGCAGGGCGTCGGCGAGGGCACGGGGCTCGGTCTGGCCAGTGTCAACCTCCGCCTCACTGCGCACTACGGCGAGGGCGTGAGGCTACGCTCGTTCCCGTTCGGAACAGTCGTGCGGCTCGAGGTGCCGACGCATGAGGCGTAGGCTCGACGGAGCCGTCCGGCAATGGTGATTCGCGCGCTGATCGTCGACGACGAGGCGCCGGCCCGCTCGGAGCTGCGCTACCTTCTCGCCGCGCATCCCGAGGTGAGCGTCGTGGGCGAGGCCGCCGCCGCGGCAGAGGCGCTGGAGCTCGCGCGGGACCTGGCCTACGACGTTGTGTTCCTCGACGTGGAGATGCCGGGCCTGACCGGCATCGAGGTCGCGCCGCTCGTGCGCGAGCGGCGCAATCCTCCCGCCGTCGTGTTCGTGACTGCGCACGAGCGTTACGCCGTCGAGGCGTTCGCGATCGAGGCGTTCGACTATCTGTTGAAGCCCGTTGACCCGGCCCGGCTCGCCCGGGTCGTCGAGCGCCTGCGCGAGCGCACGTCGGAGAACGTGCTCCCGGTCGAGAAGCTCCCCGTCGTCGCAGGAGGCGGGACGGAGCTGCTCGACTACGACCAGGTGCACTACGTGCAGGCCGACGGCGACTACAGCCGCGTACACACATACGACCGTTCCCACCTCTGCACAGCGTCGCTCGGCGAGCTGGAGGAGCGGTTGCCCGGCGGCCGCTTCGTGCGCATCCACCGGTCGTACCTCGTGAACCTGAGCAAGGTCGCGGGTGTGCGCCGCCCTGCGCCCGACCGGTTCCGCCTCCAGCTCGCGGACGCCGGGAAGACGGAGCTCGATGTCGCCCGCCGGCAGTCGCGCCAGCTGCGCGAGCGGCTCGGCCTCTGACCCGGTGTCCGACACCCGGTCACGGACGTGGCTGATTCGGTCCTATAGCTGCCGCAGCAGCTCGAGGAATGCGTCCGGCGAGCCCACGATCAGGTCGGCCCGCCGTCCGAGCTCCGACGGGCCCTCCGACGAGACGACCGCGACACGCACGGCGGCGTCGAGCCCGTCCAGCGCGGCGAAGCCGTCGAGGTCGGTCGTGTCGTCGCCCGCGTACAACGCGCGGCGCAGCCCCGTCTGCTCGAGCAGGCTGCGCACCGCCGTTCCCTTCGACACATCGAGCGGCGGCAGCACCTCGAGCACGAGCCGCCCCCAGCGCGTCCGGAAGCCCTCTGCGAGGGCCGCCGCCGCGACCGTCTCGAGCGTCGCGCGGGCCTGGCCCTGGTCTCGGGCGGTGCGGTAGTGGAACGCGGCGCTGAGCGGCTTGCGCTCGGCGGGCCACGGTGCCTCCTCCGCGAACGCGTGGATCCGCGGGCCCCACTCCTCCGCGCGGGGATCGAGCTCGAGCCCGTGCTCGCCCACGTAGGTGAGATCCGGCACGCCCACGATCTCCCTGGCGGTGCTGCTCTGCCGCCCGGTCACGCAGGCCACCAGCCGATAACGCGTGGCGAGCCGGCGCAGCTCGGCCCGCGTCTCGTCGGGGACGCGCGCGTCTTCGGGCCGCGGGACGATCGGCGCCAGGACGCCATCGATGTCGAGGAAGAGCCCCGCCTGCTCGGGCTCGGCCGCGATCGAGGCGAGCGGGTCCACCCTGCGTAGAGTAGGCGAGGTAGACGGTCGCGCAGATCGTGTGGCGTTCGAGGCGCGGATCGTGAACACTTCCGGGATGGCCGAGACAGACGAGCTCTGGATTCCCCTCGTCGACGAGCCGATCGGCTCGATCGTCGCCCAGGTGCAGGAGGACCACCCCGACATCGACCGCCTGATCTCGAGCCCGCACACGATCCTGGCGTTTCGCACGTTCGCCTACATTCGCGTTGGTCTCCTGCTCGGTCAGTTGCTCGTCGACCACGATCTGCCCGCCTACGACGGGACGGGGACGTGGGTCGAGGCGCTCCTGCGCGACCCCGGGCACGCCGGCGCTGTCGTGGCGGAGGTGCGCGCAGTCGCCGAAGAGGTTGCCGCCGATCCGCGTTACGCCGGCGACGAGCCGATCGGGCCGGACGAACCGGCGCGCGAGCGGTTTCGCGCGTTCGCGAAGAAGCAACTGGGCTAGTGGTCTGACCGGCAACGTTCGCCGGGTCTCCGGCCCGCGATCACGCTGCGCCGGAGTCCGCCGTCGCCCTTGTTAATGCAAACCAGCATTGACGCGGGCGCCGACGGCCTCCCGCTTGGTGCTGGC
>JALYLO010000325.1 GCA_030774175.1 Actinomycetota bacterium | reverse complement strand
GCAGGGTCGCCGTCTCGGTCCGGCCTTCCACTTTGCCCGAGACGACGGCCACGGCGCCGTACTCGCCGAGGCAGCGCGCGGTCGTCAGCACCACGCCGTAGATGACCGCCCAGCGAATCGAGGGCAGTGTGATGCGCCAGAAGGTCTGCCAACCGGTCGCGCCGAGCGTGTGCGCGGCCTGCTCCTGCTCATCGCCGATCTCGCGGAGCGTCGGCACGACCTCGCGCGCGACGAACGGGAGCGAGACGAAGATCGTCGCGATCACCATCGACGGCAGTGCGAAGAGGATCTGCGTGCCGTGCCGCGCGAACCAGGGGCCGAACCAGCCCGTGCGGCCGTAGAGCAAGAAGAGCGAGAGGCCGACGACGACGGGGGAGATGGCAAGTGGAAGGTCGACGATCGCGTTGACGAGGCCCGCGCCGGGGAAGCGGCGGCGCACGATCGCGAGTGCACAGACGACGCCGAAGACCGTGTTCAACGGCACGGCGATCACGGCGATGATCAGGGTCAGCTTGAAGGCGTGCACGGTGTTGGGATCGACCAACGTTTTCCAGAGTGCGCCTGTGCCCTTGTCGAAGGCGCGGATGAAGACCATCGAGAGCGGGCCGAGCAGCACGAGCAGCAGGTAGCCGAGCGCGAGGAAGCGGAGGACGTATTTAGGCACGCTCGTGCCTCGTCGCGAGGAAGCGCAGGCCGCCGATGGCGAGCAGCAGTGCGAAGGAGATGGCGAGCATCACGACCGCGACGGCGGAGGCGCCTGCCTCGTCGCCCCCTTGGATGTGCAGGAAGACGAACACCGACGCGACCTCGGTTTTGAACGGCGTGTTGCCCGCGATCAGCACGAGCGCGCCGATCTCACCGACCGCGCGCGCGAAGGCGAGGGCGACTCCGGAGAGGATGCCGGGGAGGATGTTCGGCAGCACGACGCTGCGGAAGACGCGGAACTCGCCGGCGCCGAGGGAGCGCGCAGCTTCCTCCGCCTCGAGGTCGAGCTCGAGCAGTACCGGCTGAACCGTGCGCACGACGAACGGCAGCGTCACGAAGAGCAGCGCCAGCAGGATTGCCTTCCGCGTCAGCGAGACGTCGATCCCGATCGGCGACTGCGGGCCGTAGAGCGCGAGCAGCGTCAGGCCGGCGACGATCGTCGGCAGCGCGAACGGCAGGTCGATCACCGCGTTGACGAGACGCTTGCCGCGGAAGTCGTCGCGGACGAGCACCCAGGCGGTGATCGTCCCGAAGAAGGCGTTGACGAGCGACACGACGACCGCTGCGCCGAGGGTCAGCTTCAGCGCGGCGAGGGCCTCGGGCGAGGTCGCGACCGACCAGAACTGGTGCAGGCCGTCCTTGCGCGACGCCCAGACGAGCGCCGCGATCGGGAGGATCACGATCACCGAGAGGAACGAGGTCGTGAAACCCAGCGAGAGGGCCGCTGCTGCGGCCCCCTCGTTGGAATGACGACGTGATCTGCGGGTCAAAGGCCCTGCGTGCGCAGTGCTAGCCAGTAGTCGGTCCTCCGATGGCGCGCTCGATCGTGACCATGCGGCCCTTGTTCGGGTCGAACCAGACATCGTCGGCATGGCGCCAGCCGCCGATGATCTTGTCGTCGACCTTGAAGATCCCGGGGCGCGCCGGGAATTTCGAGGTGTAGCGCTCCGCGACCGTCTGGTTGACCGGCCGGAAGCCGTACTGCGCGAAGAGCTCCTGCGCCGCCGGCCCCTTGACGAACTGGATGAACTTGTTCGCCAGGTCCTTGTTCGGGCTCGACTTCAGCACCGCGATCGGAAGCTCGATCAGCATCGACTGCCGCGGGATGACGTACTGGATGTCCTGGCCGTTGAGCCGCGCGTTCAGCGCCTCGCTCTCGTAGGTGATGAGGACGTCACCCTTGCCGGAGAGGAAGGTGTTCGTCGCGTTGCGGCCTGACGTGTCCTGCGACACGACATGCTTGAAGAGTTGCTGCACGTACGCCGTCGCCTGCTTGTCGCTCTTGCCGAGACGGCGCTGCGCACCGTAGGCGGCGAGGACGTTCCATTTCGCCGAACCCGAGCTGAAGGGGTTGGGCGTGAGAACCTGGATGCCCGACCGGATCAGGTCGTTCCAGCCTTTGATGTGCTTCGGGTTGCCGTTGCGCACCGCGAAGACGACCACCGTGTCGGCGGCGATGCCGTTGTAGGCCTGGCGGTTCCACTTCGTGTCGACGAGTCCCGCGTCGACGAGCAGGTTCATGTCGTCTCCGGTCGAGAGGAAGACGAGGTCGGCCTTGAGGCCGTTGGCCACGGCGCGGGCCTGGTCGGTGGAGGCGCCGTAGGATTGGCTGAACGAGGCGTCCTTCCCGTCCGGCGTCTGCTGCCAGGTCTGGGTGATCTTGCCCATCACGGCTTTCGGGGTCGAGTAGCCGACGATGGAGAGGTTGGTTGCACGCGAGGCGGCCGAGGCGCCGGCGGCGAGGACGAGCGCCAGCAGGCTGGCGGCGAGGGCTGTCTTGTGGGCTTTGTTCATTGGCATGGTGAACAAATACATAATCAAACCTGATACGTCAAATAAGAACCGACGACAGTAGGGTGGGGACGTGGCTCCGGTCCTGGCGGTCAGCGGCCTCGTGAAGCGCTACGGCCGCGTCGAGGCGCTCGCCGGGGTCGACCTTCGCGTCGAGCCCGGGCAGCTCGTCGGCCTCCTCGGTCCGAACGGGGCCGGCAAGTCGACGCTCGTGAAGATTGCGTGCGGGCTCGTCCGCCCCTCCGCCGGGACGGTCGAGGTCGTCGGCGCCCGCGCGGGCTCGGCCCCGGCGCGGCGGTCGCTCGGCTACCTCGCAGAGCTCTTCCGGTTCCCGGCCTGGATGAGCGCCGACGAGCTCCTGACGCTCCACCAGAAGCTCGCCGGCTCGGCGGGCGGCGCCGCCGAGCGCGTCTCCCTGCTCGAGCTGGTCGGCCTCCCCGGCGCCCGGCGGACGCGCGTCGCGGCGATGTCGAAGGGCATGCAGCAACGGCTCGGAATCGCCCAGGCGCTCGTCGGAGAGCCGGCGCTCCTGCTGCTCGACGAGCCGACGAGCGCGCTCGACCCGGCCGGGCGCCGCGTCATCCGCGGCGTGCTCGAGGCGCTCCGCGCCCGCGGCACGTCGGTGCTCCTGAACTCGCACCTCCTCTCGGAGATCGAGCTCGTCTGCGACCACGTCGTGATCGTCGACCACGGGCGTGTGGTCGCCGCCGGCTCGCCCGACGAGCTGCGGCGACAGGGCGGCATCGAGGTCGAGACCGCGAGCGGGCTGAAGCGGTTCGCCGACGCTCGCCGCAACGACGTACCGCGCATCGTCCGCGAGCTCGTGGCAGCGGGTGAAGACGTCTACGGCGTGCGCGTCGTCGCGTCGTCGCTGGAGGACGTCTACCTCGAAGTGGTCGAGTGACGGCGATCGTCCTCTACGGGCTGCGCGAGAGCCTACGACGAAAGATGTTCGCCGTCGTGCTCGTGCTCACGGTCCTCTTCCTCGCGCTCTACGGCTACGGGACGCACGAGGCGTTCAAGGACACACGAGGCTTCACCGGGCCGGGGCAGGCCAATCTCGACTCGCGGGCGCTCGCGGGGGCGATCGTCTTCGGTCTCGCGATGTTCGCGATCCTCTTCCTCGGCGCGGTGCTCGCCGTCTTCCTGACGTTGAACGTCGTGCGCGGTGACGCCGAGGCAGGGCTGCTCCAGCCTCTCGTCGTGCGGCCGATCGGCCGTGCCCAGCTGCTGCTCGCCCGCTTCGCGGGTGCGGCCGGCGTGTGTGTGCTCTACGTGCTCACCGTCTACTTCGCAGCTCTCGGGATCACCGACTGGACGGGAGGCTGGACGCCAGACCGCCTCGTGTCGCCGGGAATCGAGCTCGCGGCGGCGATTGTCGTCGTCTCGGCCGTCGCGCTCGCGGGCTCGGTGTTTCTCGCCCCGATCGCGAACGGGATCGGGACGTTGATGATCTTCGGCGCCGGGCTGCTCTCCGGCCTGCTCGGTGAGATCGGTCACGCGATCAACTCCCACAAGCTCCAGCACATCGCGCGCATCGTCTGGTGGGTGGTGCCGTTCGACGCGCTCTACGAGGACGCGCTGCACCGCCTGACCGTCGACACGACCGGGTTCACCAAGTTCGTGCTGCAGCTCGGCCCGTTCGGCGGGTCGCACAAAGCGGGCACGCCGCTCCTCCTCTGGACGGTGGTCTACCTGGCGCTCGTCGTCGCAGCTGCGCTGGCCGCGTTTTCCCGACGGGATCTGTAGGTAGGAAGCGCAGATGAGGTTCCGTCCAGGCGCACGGCTCGACCCGTCGCAGGTGCAGGATCGCCGTGGCATGGGCGGCGGGCTCGGCGGCGGCCCGATCTTGGTCGGCGGCGGCGGGCTCGGCGTCGTCGGCATCGTCATCTACCTGCTCTTCGCCCTGCTCGGCGGCGGCTCGGGCGGCACCTACGGCGGCCTCGACGGGCAGACGGTCTCACAGGGGCAGCCTTCATCGTCGCTCGCGGACTGCCGCACGGGGGCCGACGCGAACCAGAGGCAGGATTGCCGCGTCCTCGGCGACGTGAACAGCGTCCAGGCCTACTGGCGGGGCTGGTTCCGCGCCCACGGCGAGCGCTACCAGCCCGCCGAGACGGTCTTCTACACCGGTGCGACGGATACGGGCTGCGGCCAGGCGTCAACCGACGTCGGCCCGTTCTTCTGTCCGGTCGACAAGAACGTCTACATCGACCTCGGCTTCTACCAGGAGCTCCACGACCGCTTCGGCGCCCAGGGCGGCCCGTTCGCCGAGGCGTACGTGATCGCCCACGAATACGGCCACCACACTCAAGATCTGCTCGGCGATCTGAAGACGGGCGGCGCGACGGGCGCGCAGGGCCGTTCGGTCCGGACCGAGCTCCAGGCCGACTGCTACGCCGGTGTCTGGGCGCGGCACGCAGTTGCGACCGGCTACATCGTCGACCTCACCCGGCAGGACATCGCGCAGGGCCTCGACGCCGCGGCCTCGGTCGGCGACGACCGCATCCAGGCGAGGACGCAGGGGCAGGTGAACCCAGAGACGTGGACGCACGGCTCGTCGGCGCAGCGCCAGAAGTGGTTCCTGCGCGGGTACCAGCGGGGCGAGCCGACGGGCTGCGACACGTTCAGCGGCACCGTGTGACGCTCAAACGCGACCGCCACCTCTTCTGAGACGACCTCTGAGAGAGCGATCCAGGATCGAAGGCGGGTTGCGCGCGGCCGAACCGACGCGGTAGCGTCGCGTCCATGAGCGCTTCACCGGGCCGGCGTGCGCTGGCCGAGGCGCTGCGGCACGTCGGTGTCCGGGAGTCGCCTCCCGGGTCGAACCGGACGATGTTCGGGCGGTGGTTCGGCGTCGACGGGGTCCCCTGGTGCGCGATCTTCGCCTCCTACTGCTTCGACGTGGGTGCGCACGTCGTGCTCTGCCGCGGCTGGCCCGGTGCGGGGGTGAGCCCGCGGGGCGTCGCCTATGTGCCGACACTCGAGGCGTGGCTGCGGGCGACCGGCAGGTGGGTCGACGACGGCGAGCCCCAACCGGGCGACCTCGCCGTCTTCGACTGGGACGGCGGCGTCGC
>JALYLO010000324.1 GCA_030774175.1 Actinomycetota bacterium | reverse complement strand
GGCGGCCGGATCGACGGCCGTTTCACGGACGATTCCGCCTCGGCGGGGCGCGCTGAGCGCGGCCTGCGGCGGCTGCTTCCCGGCCTCGCGTCCGCAACCGTGGAACGCGCATGGGGTGGTCCGATCGACGTGTCTGCCGACCACCTGCCGTTCTTCGGAACCGTTCCCCATACCGGCATCCATTACGGACTCGGCTACTCGGGTCACGGCGTCGGTCCGAGCTGGCTGGGAGGTCAGATCCTGGCCTCGCTCGCGTTCGGCCAGGACGACGCGTGGACGCAGCTTCCGCTGGCGACGCGTCGGGTCCCGGTGCTTCCGCCCGAGCCGTTGAAGCGCCTGGGCGGCGGGCTTGTGCGCGCGGCGATCATGGCCTGCGAGCAGGCGGATGAGGAGGGTCGGCGACCCCCCCTCGCCATGCGCGCCGGGGCGGCCATCCCGCGGGTTCTGCACATGCAGATCGGGACGCGATAGCCTCTCCCACACCCGACGCCGGATTAGACTCACCGCGCATGCCGGACAGAAGCGTCGCGATCGCGCTGGAGGGGGTCGGCAAGCGCTTCGGGAAGGCAGCCGCGGTTCGCGACGTGTCGCTTTCGATCCTCGAGGGAGAGTTCTTCTCGCTGCTCGGCCCCAGCGGCTGCGGCAAGACCACAACCCTCCGGATGATCGCGGGCTTCGAGGTGCCCGACGAAGGACGGATCCTGCTGCAAGGCCAGGACGGCACGTCGGTGTCGCCAAACCGCCGACCGGTAAACATGGTCTTCCAGCAATACGCGCTGTTCCCGCACATGTCGATCTACGACAACGTCGCGTTCGGGCTCAAGGTCAAGCGCGTCCCGCGTCGGGATCACCATGACCGTGTGCACGAGATCTTGCGAATCGTCGAGCTCGAGGGGCTGGGGGGCCGCCGCCCTCGCCAACTCTCGGGTGGGCAGCAGCAGCGCGTCGCCCTGGCCCGCGCGCTCGTCAACCGGCCGGCAGCACTGCTGCTCGACGAGCCTCTCGGAGCGCTCGACGTGAAGCTACGCAAGCAAATGCAGCTGGAGTTGAAGCGAATCCAGCACGAGCTCGGGACGACGTTCGTCTACGTGACGCACGACCAGGACGAGGCTCTCGCGATGTCCGACCGGATCGCGGTCATGAACGGAGGTCGGGTCGAGCAGATCGGAGAGCCGCGCGAGATCTACGAGCACCCGGCGACGTCGTTCGTCGCCGACTTCATCGGCTCGCTGAACGCGTTCGATTTCACAGCACACGAGCTCATCGGCGGGTTCGCGGTGATGCGGCTCGCGGAGCGTGAGCGGATCGTCGTGGCCGTGGGCCCAGAGACCCGCGCGGGCGACTCGTTCCGGGTCGCGGTCCGCCCCGAGCGGATCCAGATCCGGCCCGTGGGGAGCGCGGCGCCGGACGGAGGCTCGAGTCTAGAGGGGACGATTGCCGAGATCGTCTATCTCGGGATGTACACCCAGTTTCACGTCGAGACGCCGGCCGGTCGTGTGGTCAGTCACCGTCTTGCCGAAGAGTCCCTCTCGCCTCTCGAGCTCCGGTCCGGTGTCCTCCTCTCGTGGGAGCCCGAGCACACGTCTGTGCTTGGCGATGTGGCCGTGAGCGCCTAGAGGTTGAGCATCCCAAGTCGTCGTTCCGCGACACGGCGACCGATCTCGGCAGCCACGACGACGAGCAGCGAGATCGTGATCACGACCACTGCCACAGCGATCACCTGTGGCAGCTGGTTCGGGAAGCGGAGCGCTGAGTAGAGATAGATCGGGAACGTCACCCGCGTGCCCACCACGAACGAGGCGACCGCGTACTCGTCGAACGAGGTCGTGAATGCGATCAGGTAGGCCGACACGACGGCCGGAAGGATGAGCGGCAACGTGATCGAGCGGAACGTCCGGAGGCGGCCGGCCCCGAGGTCGTAGGCGGCCTCCTCGAGCGAGGCGTCAATCTGCTGGAGTCGAGGCATGAGCACGAGAATCGTGTAGGGAAGGCTGATCACGATGTGCCCGATCACGACGGTCAGGATCGAGCGCGGGATCCCGAGCGTGTGAAAGAGAAGGAGCAGCGAGATCCCGAACACCACGTAGGGGATCACGAGCGGGCTCAAGAGGAGCGCAGAGACCGGGGCCTTGGCTCTGAACTGGCGCCGGACGAGAGCGATCGAGGCGAAGATGCCGAGCACCACGGCTCCGGCGCTCGAGAGCGCTGCGATGATCGCGCTCGTCTGCAGCGCTCCCCTGAGGTCCGAGTTGGTGAGGAACTCGTGATACCAGTGAAGGGTGAATCCGCTGAGCGGGAACGACGGGACCTCCGAGTTGTTGAACGAGAAGACGAGGAGGATCAGGATCGGCGCGTACAGGAAGACGACGACGAGGGCGAAGAACGCCCTCAAGACCCGCGCGCCGTTCTTCGAGAGTGCAACGTCCATCAGTCCGCTGCGACTCGCCGAGGCTGGAGGAACCGCGAGAAGGCGACGGTCAGAACGGTGACCACGCCGAGCAGGAAGATCGCGAGCACCGAGCCGGTCTCCCAGTCGGGGAAGCCCGTCCCGAAGAGGTCGACGATCTGGTTGCCGTACATGTAGCCGGACGCGCCACCGACGAGCGACGGCGTGACGAACTCGCCGAGCGTCGGGATGAAGACGAACAGGAAGGCGGCGACGACTCCCGGCGCGGAGAGGGGAAGCGTGACGCGACGAAACGCCTGGAGGCGGCTTGCGCCGAGGTCGCTCGCGGCTTCGAGCAGGCGGCGGTCGAGGCTCTCGAGCGAGACGAAGATCGGGAGCGCGACGAACGGAAGCCAGATGTAGCCGAGCACGAGCATGACGGCGAACCTGCTGTAGAGCAACTGCGAGATCGGGTGGCCGAACGACCGGAGGCCGGTCCAGAAGAGGAAGCTGTTCACGACCCCCTGGTCACCGAGGATCACCTTCCAGGCGAGCACTCGCAGCAGGTAGCTCGTCAGGAACGGCGCGATCAGCACGAGCAAGAGGATGTACTTGCGCTTTGTGCCGGAGAGCGCCAGGTAGTACGCGAGCGGGTAGGCGAGCGCGACGATGATCGCCGAGACAATCAGCGACATCTGCACGGACTTCCAGAACAGCCGGAGGTACACCGGGTCGTGCACGAAGCCGCGCCAGGCTCCCAGCGTGAAGCCGTGCGGGCCTGGGAACAGCGAGTAGACGTCGAAGCTGTAGGCCGCGACGATCGCGATCGGCGCGACGAAGAAGACGACCAGCCAGGCGAGCGGCAAGCCGAGCAGGCCCGGCGTCGTCAGGTCGCGCCGCGGGAGCCTGCGACGGCGAAGGCGTGTAGACGCGTCGCGGGCTGCGGCCTCGATTCCCATTCGTCTCGTCTAGGGAGCGCTTGTCAGGAGGCCTTCACCTGTTCCCACATCTTGGCGTAGAGCGCCCGGCGCGGGATGTCGCGGTCGAGGTGCGCGTTCGGCTCCGTAACGGCCTTCGCGTTGGTCAGCTGCAGCGCGCGCAGCAGGTCACTCGACGAGGGCCGCGCCAGCGTGTTCGCGTGCCCGTAGCCGTAGTTGTCCTCGAGCCACTTCGCCGATTTGGCGGAGCTCCACGCATCGACGTACGCGTGTGCGAGATGGGGACGTGGCGTCCCCTTGATGAGCATGAACATGCCGACCCACGCGATTGGCAACTCCTTCGGGTGCATGTAGACGACCTTCAACTTCTTCTTTTTCATCTGCACCCAGTCGTTCGGCCAGGCGTACGCGATCCAGACGTCTCCCGACCCGAACGCTTCCCACAGGTTCGTCTCGGACGACCAGATCAGGCGCACGAGGTGCTTCTTGGACTTCAGCAGCTGCTGGGACTGCTTGAGCTGCGCGTCCGTCTGGTTCCAAGGGTCTTTGAAACCGAGGTACAAGCCGGCAATTTCGAACATCTCGATGTCGTCGAACCAGGCGATCTTGCCCTTGTAGCGCTCGTCGAACAGGAGCTCCCAGGAGCGGGCTTTCGGCGTCACCTTGTCGCTTCGGTAGAGAATCGCGTCGAAGCCCCAGTCGTCCGGGATCCCGTACTGCTTGCCGTTGTACTGGCCGGCCTTGACCATGAACGGGTTCAGGTGATTGAAGTTCGAGAGCAGCGACGTGTCCCACGGTTGGACGAGACCGCTCGTCGCGAAGTACTTCACCCAGCCGACGTAGGGGCGGAAGAGGTCCGGCTTCAGACCTGCGTGGAGCTTCGCGAGCGCGTCCGCCTCGTTGGTCATGTACGTGAACTGGGGCTTGTTGTTCGGGTACCTCTTCACGTACTGCGCGAACATCGACTGGCCGCCGTCGTTGCCGTACCCGGCCCAGTCGAGCACCTGCAGCCGGCCGCTTTCCGCAGACAGCCGCTCGAGCGCCGCCGCGGCTACGCCGGCCCGGCTCGCCAAGAAGCCCGCTCCGCCGGTGGCCGCCGCGAGCTTCAGGAGGCTTTCGCGTGTCACACGCTGTTCCAACCGATCCTGCTCGTCACTCATCTCCAGTTCCTCCCTTTGGTCGAGCGACCCTACGGCCTCACTGAAGCCGGGTCAATGGCTTCATCGATGCGTCACTTCGTCCTTGCGATGAGGGCAAGGGTCGTTACAGACTGTGGCCGTGCAGAAGCCGGAGACCCGCTATGCACGAAGCAGCGACGTTTCGATCGCTGACTCGGTTGACGGCGACGGACCGCGGCCGGCGCGCAGCACGTCGGTCTTGCGAGGCTGACGACGGAGCGCGAACTCGCAGCGGCGGCGGGCGACGATGCGATCGCGCCCGACTCGGAGCGCGCCCGCTACTCCACGGACGAGAGCGGCGCCGCCGCCGGGCTCCCGGACCTGGTCGTGCGTCCGGCGGACACCGCCGGGGTTGCGGCCGTGCTCGCCGTCGCGCATGCGCGCGGCGTGCCCGTCGTACCCATGGGCGCGCGCACTGGGCTCGCGGGAGGTGCGGTGCCACGCGGTGGCGGGATCGCACTCAGCCTCGAGCGGCTTGACGCGATCGCGCCCGTCGACCGCGGGAACCTGCGCCTGACCGCCGGCGCAGGCGCGCGCACCGCGGACGTTCAGACCGCCGCGCTCGCAGCCGGGCTCTTCTACCCGCCCGACCCCGCCTCGCTCGAGCGCTCGACGATCGGCGGCAACGTCGCGACGAATGCGGGCGGCCCGCGCTGCTTCAAGTACGGCGTTACGGGAGAGTACGTGCTCGCACTCGAGGCGGTGACGGCGGACGGACGGATCTTCCGGACCGGCCCGGCGACTCGCAAGAGCGCGACCGGGCCGCGCCTCGCTCAGCTCCTGGTCGGCTCCGAGGGGACGCTGGCGGTCGTCACGGAGGCGACGCTGCGGCTCGTCCCCGCGCCGGCCGGTCGCGTCGCCGCAACCGCGAGCTTCGGCTCCGTCGAGGCAGCGGGTGCGGCAGTCGCGGCGATCGTCGCCGAAGGTCTCGTGCCGTCGGCGATCGAGCTGCTCGACGCCGAGTGTCTCGAGCTGGTCGGCATGCCTGTCGCTGCGGCGATGCTGCTCGTAGAGCTCGACGGGCCGGACGCCGCGTCCGTCGCGGCGGAGCTGTCGCTCGTCGAGCGTGCGCTGCGCCGGACCGGCGCGCTGCGGCTCGAGCTCGCGAGCGACGAACGGGAGATCGAGCGACTCTGGCGCGCGCGACGCGCACTGGGCCCCGCGCTCACGAACGCGACGGCGTACCGGTTGTTCCAGGACGTCTGCGTTCCGCCGGCCGAGATCCCCGAAGCGCTGCGCCGGATCGGCGAAATCGCCGTGCGTCACGGGATCCGGATCCCCGTCTTCGGACACGCAGGCGACGGCAACCTCCACCCGAGCGTCCTCTACGACGATGTGAGCCAGGCCTACGCCGCGCATGCCGCCGAGGCCGACGTGCTGCGGGCGGCGGTGGCGCTCGGGGGGACGGTCAGCGCCGAGCACGGGATCGGGCTGCTCAAGGTGCCGTTCCTCGCCGACGCGCTCGACCCGGTCGCGCTCGAACTCGCCCGCACGCTGAAGCGCGCGCTCGACCCTCGCGGGATCCTCAACCCGGGGAAGTTGCTGCCCTGAGGGCGAGCAGCTCCCAGAGCACGTTGGCAGCGGCGAGCGCGGTCGGCTGGCCCGGCCCGTCGTAGGGCGGCGACACCTCGACGACGTCGCAGCCCGCGAGCTTGATGCCGCGCAGCGCGCGCAGAAAGGCGACCGCCTCGGCGGTCGAAAAGCCCGCGATCTCGGGTGTCCCCGTCCCCGGCGCGAACGCCGGGTCGAGGAAGTCGATGTCGAACGAGAAGAACACCGGCCGCTCGCCGACGCGCTCGAGCACCGTGCGGGCGTATCCGGCGGGGCCGAGCGCGCGGAGCTCTTCGCTCGGGATCACGTGCAGACCGAGCGCGCGCGCGTCCTCGAGGTCACCCGCGGCGAAGAGCGGGCCGCGCATGCCCGCCTGCACCGACGCGCCGGGGTCGATCAGCCCTTCTTCGATCGCGCGCTTGAACGTCGTGCCGTGGAAGTAGCGCTGGTCGAAGTACGACTCCCAGGTGTCAGTGTGCGAGTCGAGGTGGACGAGCGGGAGAGGCCCGTGCGACTTCGCGAGCGCACGGAGCTCGGCGAGCGTGATCGAGTGGTCACCGCCGATCACGGCCGGGAAGACGCCGGCGGCGAGCACGGGCTCGAGCGCCTCCTCGATGCGCCGATACGTGCCCTCGGTGTCCCCCGGCGCGACCGGCAGGTCGCCGTAGTCGATCATCGAGAGCGTCTCGACCAGGTCGATCCCGAACCCGGGGTGGAACGGACGAAGCAGCGCCGAGGCCGAGCGGACAGCCTCCGGGCCGAACCGCGCGCCCGTTCGGTAGCTCGTCGCCGTGTCGAACGGGATCCCAATTGCGGCCGCGTCGACGCCTGCGAGGTCGGTCGTGTGCGGCAGCCGCATGAACGTGCGCACGCCCGCGAAGCGCGGGATCACTCGCGCGTCGATCGGTCGGTGGTGCCTCTCACTCACTCGACGAGCGCCAGGAACCGGCGCGTCCGCTCGTGCTCGGGTGCCGAGAAGAACTGCTCGGGCGGCGACTCCTCGACCACCACGCCTTCGTCCATCATCAGGATCGAACTAGCCACGTGATGCGCGAAGCGGAGCTCGTGCGAGACGACGACCATCGTCATCCCGTCGCGCGCCAGGCCCTCCATCACGTCGAGAACCTCGCGGACGAGCTCGACGTCGAGCGCTGATGTCGGCTCGTCGAACAGCATTACCTTCGGCTTCATGACCAGCGCGCGCGCGATCGCGACGCGCTGCTGCTGACCGCCGGAGAGCTCCTCGGGGTACTGCTTCGTCTTGTCCTTCAGGCCAACGCGCTCGAGCAATTCGATCGCCTGCTCGTGCGCTTCGCGCTTCGGGAGCCGGCGCACCTCGGTCAGCCCGACCATCACGTTGCCGAGCGCGGTCATGTTCTGGAACAGGTTGAAGCGCTGGAAGACCATCCCGACCTCAGCGCGGCCGGGCCGCCGGCCGTCGAGCGAGACCTCGCCGGCGTCGGGCTCCTCGAGCAGCGCGAGGCAGCGGAGCAGCGTCGACTTCCCGGAGCCGGACGGGCCGATAATCACCTTCACCTCGCCGCGCCCAACCTCCAACGTCACACCGCGCAGCACCTCGAGGCCCCCGTAGCGCTTGTGCAGCGAATCTCCGCGGAGGATCGCCTCGCTCATCGCGCATCGTGCGAGACGACGGGGACGGGAACGGCGGGCGCTGCGATGCGGCGCCGGCTCGCGGAGCTCCACGTGTAGTGGCGCTCGAGCCGACCCTGCGCGACCATCAGCACACTGACGATCGCGAGGTAGTACACGAGCGCGGCGAGGTACGACTCCGGATAGCGGAAATCGACCGCCGCCAACTCCTGCGACGCGGTCAAGAGCTCGTGCAACGAGATCACCGAGGCAAGGCTCGTGAGCTTGAGCAGCGTGATGAACTCGTTGCCGGTCGGCGGGATGATGATGCGGATCGCCTGCGGCACAACCACGCGCCGCAGGATCTGGCGCGGCGTCAGCCCGAGCGCGCGCCCGGCCAGCTCCTGGCCCGGGTCGACCGAGAGCAGCCCCGCGCGGATGATCTCCGACATGTAAGCCGCCTCGTTCAGGGCGAGCGTGACGAACGCGGCTTCGAACGGCGTGAACCAACTGCCGGCGAAGACGGGCCAGATCTGCGGCAGTGCGTACCAGACGAAGATCAGCTGGAGCAGCGTGGGCGTCGCGCGGAACACCCAGTTGTAGAAGAGAACGAATCCGCGCACGGCCCGCAGCCTGCTGCCGCGGCCGAGCGCAAGCAGGAAGCCGATCCCGATCGCCGCCGCGAGCGAGACGACCGCCAGCCCGAGGGCGAGTAGCGCCCCCTTCCAGTACGGATCGGAAGAGAGCGCTTCCCAGAAGAGATGGGTGTCGAAGCTCGCGACCACCCGCGGTCGGCTTTACGACACGTCCGCGGCGGGCAGCTTGTACTTCGCGGCGAGCTTCCACAGCGTGCCGTCCTTCTTCAGCGCCGCCACAGCCTCACGCAGACCCGCGCCGAGCTTCGTGTCCGACTTGCGGTAGTAGATGCCGAAGGAATCCTGCTGTGCGAACAGGTAGGCGATCTGGAGCTTCCCCGGGTGCTTGCCGATCTGGTACGCGGCGGAGGTGTCCTGCGTCAGGACGACGTCGGAGCGACCGATCAGGATCTGGGCCACTGCGTCGGTGTCGCCCGGGTAGCTCGCGAGGTTGAAGCCGATCTTCGCCTTCAGCGCCTTCAG
>JALYLO010000323.1 GCA_030774175.1 Actinomycetota bacterium | reverse complement strand
GACTATTTCGGGATGTAGAGCCGCTGGCCCGGCACGATCATCGCGGTATGCAGACCATTCCGCTTCTCGATCTCCCAGACCCCCTCGCGCGGGTCGGCGTACGTCTTCGCCGCAAGCGACCAGAGCGTGTCGTGGGGCTTCACGACGTACAGCCGTTCATGCCCGGCGCCGCTCGAGGCCCGAGCGACCACGCCCCAGAGAACCAGGGCGGCGACAGCGACCATGAGCACCTTCCCGAACATCTGTTCGCATTGTAACGCGAACAGGCGTTCGTGTCAAATCACGAGTTTAGAGCATGGGCTTTCCGCGCAGCAGCTGTGTGTCCGAGATGACCGCGAGCGTCGGCGCGCTCGTCAGGCCTCGATGTCGGGCTTGTGGAGCTTCTTCGTCTTCAACGTCTTCACGCGCGCCCGGTTCATGTCGGCAGTGAACTTGACGCTGAACGTGTAGCTGCTCGCATTCTTGTACCGGATGCCTTTGAGCCTGACACCGCTGCTGACGTACGCCTTGATCTTCCCTTTGTACTTGACCGGCTTGAGCTTCTTCTTGAGCTTCTTCGCCAACGCCAACGCTCTCTTCGTCGGCGTCGCGGTCACGGTGAATGACGCGTCTTCGAACGCCTTGACGAAGAAGAGGTAGCCACTCTTCGGCTTCCAGGTCGAGGTCGCACCGTCGACCGTTCTCGAATGTACCCACGAGACCTGCGAGCCGGTACAACCGGCCGCGACCGCTTCCTTCACCGCTTGGGCACCCGGCTTCAACGTGTTGTCGATGCGCACCATGCCGCTCTGGAAGCGGTCGCGGTCCTGCTCGTCGATCCAATGGAAGAAGAGGAGCGCGGCAACGTGTGGGTCGCACGCGAATCGGCTGACGATCGCCCCATGATACTTCGCCTGCGTCGCCTCGTTGATCGGCCCACCCTGGACGCTTTCGATGCCGGTGTAGCCGGCCAGGTTACGCGTGTCGCTCTGCCAGCCGGCTTCGTCGAGGACCCACTGCACGAAGGATCCAACGCCCTGGGATCTCGAGCCGGGCTCCTGGAACGTCGGCTGCGCGGTGCCGTTGAAGGCGTCCCAAAACGCCTGCTGTGCCCGGTCGAGGTTCACAATGCCGACGTTCGGCCACGCGTACCCCTTGTCGGGCGGGTCGGTGTTGACGTTCGGGTAAGGATGAATCGAGACGTTGTCCATGATCGGCTTGTTGCGGCGGCTTGCTCGATAGGCATTGCCGACCGCGTTGATGAAGCGAACGGGCGAGACCGCGTTCTTTGCGGAGCCCGGCCTGTCGTCGCCGCGAGGAGAGAGCGCGAGCCCGATCACGTCGATGTCCGGGTTGACGGCCTTGAGCGCGTCGTAGCTCGCCGCGAGCGTCGCCTCGTATGTCGCGCCGGCCGCGATCGAAAGGTTCGCGTTGTACGTCGGCGCCCAGAAACGGCCGAGGTTCGGCTCGTTGCCGATGATGAAATCCTTGACATCTGGGAACGTGCGCGCCACGAGCGCGGTGTAGTTGGCGAAGTTCTGGACGCCGTTGGGGTCACTCGTGACGTCCGTGGCGTGCCCCGGCGCGATCGACAGCAGCACGCGCACGCCGCGTTCGACGGCGGCGCGAGTTGCTCGCTCGAGCTGAGCTTCCTGCTGAATCGTCGTCGGCTCCGCCGACTCATAGTCGACCGAGATGCGGATCGCGCCGAGACCGTGCGAGGTCATCTGGTCGTACTGGGCAGCGCCACCGTCGTCCTCGCCCAGGGCGTTGTCCTCGGTCGCCCCGACGATGAACGACAACGGCCCGAGCGCCGGCGATTTCAGCGACGCCGACGATCCCGCGACGAGCGCGAGCGCGGCTAGCAGAGCGAGCACGAGCAAAGAAGATTTACGCACGAAGTGTCTTTTCGTTCCTCGGAGCAAGCAGTCCTTCTATCGCCGGACGGCCGGAGATCCACTATGGGTCGACCGGCCTATCTTGCGTGAAGCTGGTCCTACCCGACCGAAAGTAGCGCGTCCACGAGCCGCTCGGAGCCGAAACGGACGGGATCGCCCGCAGGCAGGCCGCTCTCCTCCTCGACGCGCTCGATCGCCCGCCTGGCGTCCTCCACGTCGAGCGCGCGCGTGTTCAGGGCGATGCAGGCGACTCGGGCGGGGCGCGCGATCAGCGCCGTACGCTCGTGCAGCTCGACGACCTCTCGCAGGGGCGGGATCGGAAACCGCTCGTCGTCGGCAACGTATTTCTGTCCCGCGAGGTGGCAGAGGACGAGTGCGTGCGGCGCACTCCCGTGGTAGAGGCCGAGCGTGACGCCGGAGTACTGCGGATGGAGGAGCGAGCCCTGCCCCTCCACGATCAGCAGCTCGCCGCCGCGGCGATGACCCTCGACGACGAGCCGCTCCGTGGCGCCGGCGATGAAGTCGGCGACGACCGCGTCCACGGAGATGCCCCAGCCTGCGATCGCGATGCCCGTCTGGCCGGTGGGGACGAACTGGGAGGCGATGCCGCGGCGCCGCGCCTCGCGGTCGAGCTCGATGGCCACCGTCATCTTTCCGATCGCGCAGTCGGTGCCGACTGTGAGAACGATCCTCGCCGGAACCGCGAGATTCTCGCCGGTTGAAACATTCAGGCCGGCTGGAGGCTTGCGCAGATCGCGAAGCTCGACCTTGTACTTGTGCGCAAGCTCGACGAGCTCTTCGTCCGCGGTGAGGAACTCGTGCAGACCGTTCTCGACGTCGAGACCTTGCGCGATGCACGAGCGGATCTGCTCGCGGAACGCCGGGGGGAAGCGGCCGCCCGCGGTGGCTACGCCGACGAGTGCGG
>JALYLO010000322.1 GCA_030774175.1 Actinomycetota bacterium | reverse complement strand
CGTTGGCGGTCACACGGCGGCCTTCGGTGGAGCCCGGCACAGCGGGACGATCGCGGCGGGAGCCGGCGGACTGCTGTTTCTGGCGCCGCTCTTGATGATCGTGTTCCGGCAGAAGTACCGCGCTGGTGGTTCGACTGGAACCTCGAGCTGCTGAGGTTCTCGAACAGGATCGGCGTCTTTCTCGCCCTCATGGAAGACCGCTACCCGTCGACGGACGAGCACCAGTCAGTCGCGCTCGACTTCCCCTATCCAGACGCTCGGGAGGGCCTGAACCGCTGGCTTCCGCTCGTGAAGTGGCTGCTCGCGATTCCGCACTACATCCTGCTCGTGTTCCTCTGGCTTGCAGCGCTCGTGGCAGTGATCGTCGCCTGGTTCGCGATCCTCTTCACCGGCCGCTATCCCCGCGGCCTGTTCGACTTCGTCCTCGGCGTGTTTCGCTGGACGAACCGGGTCGGCGCTTATGCCTTTGTCCTCGTCACCGACCAGTACCCGCCGTTCCGCCTGAGCCCATGAGGCGACGCGCCCGAAGGTACGCGACGGCTTGGCGGCCGGTCATCTCCCGGGCGTCGTAGCGCGGCCGGACGTAAGCGAGGAAGCCGACTCGTTCGAGTGCGCCGAACGCGATCAGACCGTCGCCGCAGCCGACGTCGAGGACGGTCTCGCCCGGCTGAATCTCGGCGCGCTCGAGCACGCGGTCGCGCACCTTGGCGAGCGCGTCGAACATGGGCGCGGACTGCTCGCTGCCCCCGAAGCGGCGCTCGAGGATCCACTCCGCCCAGCGGTCGCGTGCCATTCAGGTAACAGTACGACCGTGGACGCAATCGAAGCCGCCAACCTCGTCAAGACCTACGCCGGCGGCGTCCGAGCGCTCGACGCACTCAGCTTCACCGTCCCTGCGGGCACGATCTTCGGCCTGCTGGGGCCGAAGCGGGACGGATAGTTAGACAGAAAGGGCCCGATGTCGCCTTCCGGCTCATTCGCGACAACCAGTGCCGGCGACGACAGGCGGGCAAGCCGTCGTCGCGCGCTCCTACCGATCGAGAGCTACAACGTCGCCACAGGTGCCGGCGAGACCCGACTGGTCGCCGACCTCGAACATGCTCGTCTTCGCCCAAGGGTTAGGGATTCAGTAACGATCGATTTCGATCAGACGCTCGTCGCTGATTCCGAAGTGATGCGCGACCTCGTGCAGGACGACGCGTCTCACCTCGCGGCCAAGCAGCTCCGCGTGGTGTCCGTAGAGACGCACGAGCGGGCCGCGGTAGATCGTGATCTTGTCGGGCAGCACTCCGCCGTAGTAACTGCTGCGTCGGGTGAGCGGCACGCCCTGATAGAGGCCGAGCAGCCGCTGACCGGGTGGCGGTTCGTCTTCGACCACGATCTCCAGATTCGACATGCGTGCCCGCAGGTCCGAGGGCAGCGAGTCGAGCGCATCCTGCGCGTACCCTTCGAACCGCTCTGCCGGATTGAGCGGGTCGCTTGCCACTTAGCGTCCGAGCCGTGTGCGGCGGCGAGTGCCGAGCCGCGCCTGCACAGCCCTGTCCGTCTGCCCATCCTTCCGCGCCGCCCAGACGAACAAGGCGATGACGACTACCGCGGGCACGAGCACCAAGAGAACGAGAATGATCGCAGCAGCAATGTCCATGCAGACATGATGGCTGACTCGAGCCGTCGCCAGCGTCGGCCTCACCAGCTTCTTCAGCGATGCAGGTCACGAGGTCGCGACGTCCGTTCTTCCGAACTTCGTCACGGTCACGCTTCTTGCATCCGCGGGCGCACTCGGCGGCTCGCATGCGATGTCCGTGCAATGCTGGCGAGATGGTCGTCGAGCCGAGAGACGACGCCTACGGGCAGCTGCTGGTCGCAGCGCTTGAAGGCGACGATGTCGTTGAGATCGTTGAGCGCGAGGATGGTTTCATCAGCGCTAGCGTGATGGGGCCGAAGCTGTACCTGGCCCCGTTTCGCCGGTGGCCTTCGCACCACCGGCGCGCGATGCGCTACGCGAAAGGGCGTGTGCTCGATGTGGGAGCAGGAGCGGGTCGCGTCAGCCTTCACCTTCAGGAGCGCGGGCAGGACGTCGTTGCGATCGACAACTCTCCTGGGGCGATCGAGGTATGTCGCCGACGCGGCGTGCGAGAGGTGCGCGTGCTCGCCTTCGACGCGGTCGACGAATCCCTTGGCACGTTCAACACGATCGTTCTATTCGGAAATAACTTTGGTCTGTTCGGCTCCCCGACGAAGGCGAAACGATTGCTCCGCCGGCTGCACCGGATGACGAGCGACGACGCCCGCATCATCGTCGAGTCTCGCGACGTCGAGCGTCGCGGCGGCGCCGACGCACCGTGGCATAGGCGCTACCAAGAACGCAACATCGCGCGCGGCCGGCTACCGGGTCAGATCCGGATACGCGTGCGTTTTCGTGACGTCGTTGGCCCGTGGATGGACTACCCGATGGTGTCGCCGGATCAACTGCGCGAGATACTCGCCGGGACTCGGTGGTACGTCGCTCACCTCTTCGACTCCGACGACACCTATGTTGCGATTATCGAGAAGACCAGCGGTTGAGGTGAGGCGAACCCGATGTCCTTCCTCGCGGCACCGCCCGTGTCGCCTTCTGCGGGAACCGCGACACGAAGAGTCACACGCCGCACGGAAACACCTGGCCGCCGACGGCCCCAGACGGACCGGTCCACCGAGTCTCACAGTCCCCCGACGACCGTTAGAAACCGCAGAGAGTCATACAGTTCGGACGTGCGCGTCTACTTGGCGGTGCTGATCCTTTGCGCGACCGTGAGCGCCTGTGGATCGGGCAGCAGCGGCCTGCGCGACGAGACGCCGTCGAGCGCACGGCTGTCGCCGGCCGCGGCAAGCAGGATCGAGCGCTGCGTCGATCGGCTGTTGCGGAACACGACGCGGCAGAACGCGGCCGACAAAGAGGCGGCTCGTCGTTACGCGCGGAAGACGTATTGCGCTCGCTTCGAGGAGAAGGGCTGGGTCTACGAGGATGGCGCGGTCAGCATCGCGGCCCAGGCATGGCTGGACCAGGGTGCGACGTGCGTAAGAGGCGGTGAGGGCGAGCCGACCAGAACGGTGTCTTGCGAGGTAGATCGAAGCGGGGGCGTGCAGACGCTCGATTGCGCCCTTCTTCATATCGTCAGGCGGAGTGAAGTCCGCGAGTACGTCGACCGACTTGAGACGAATGGGGCCGTAAAGTGTGATGACGGAACGGCGCTCGGCAAGCTAGGAGTCCCCTGAGCTGACCTCACTGGTGGCAGTACGACCGCCTG
>JALYLO010000321.1 GCA_030774175.1 Actinomycetota bacterium | reverse complement strand
CGGCCCGGCTGCGGACGCCGGCCTTCTGGTAGACGTGCTCGACGTGGTGCCCGACGGTCTTGGCCGAGATGCCGAGATCGTCGGCGATCTGCTGGTTGGATCCGCCGCGCACCAGCACGAGGAGGACCTCCAGTTCGCGCTCGGTCAGTCCGGCAGGCAGCTCGCGAGGTCGCTGCCGCACGCGGTGGCCGGCGGCGGCGAGCACCGCGTCGACGGCGTCCGAGTCGAGCCGTCCCTCTTCGGCCTCCCGCGTCAGTTCCGTCTCTGCCGCCGGCGCATCCAGAGCAGCCCTGTGCGGCCGCGCCTCGCGCATGGCCGCGTAGCAGTCGGCGGCGGCGAGGATGCGGGCTGCCTGATCCAGTCCCGGCCCGCGCGTGCCGCGGTGGTAACCGGAGCCGTCGAGCCGCTCGTGGTGTGAGCCTGCCAGCATCCCGATCGGAGCGAGCGTCGACGACTGGGCGAAGGCGCGCTCGGAGAAGTGAGGATGGAGTCGCACCCGCTCCCATTCCCCGAACCCGAGCGGCGCGGGTTTCTCCCAGATCGCGTTCGACACGCCCACGCGACCGAGGTCGTGCGCGAGCGCGGCGCGGCGCACGAGCGTCACGGACGCAGCCGGGAGGCCCATGCGCCAGGCGACTGCCTCGGCGAGCTCGGCCACGCCGGTCGAGTGCTCGCGAAGCCACGGTGACTTGAGGCCGGTGAGCGTGGCGATGGCCATGAACGCGTCATCGACCTTTTCTCCCGTGATCCGGACCTGCGGGAACGGCTCTATCTCCAGCGCCTGCTCCCACATCCGCGTCTCGTCCAGGTCGGAGAGGAGGTCGCCGAAGTTCCGCACGGCGAGCTCGGCGAGCCGAGGCTCGTATGCGGCACCCGCTCGACGCTCGATAACGGTCCGTGCCTCGTCGGCGGACGCGGCCGAGAGGAAGAGGGAGATGTCCCTCGCCACGTGCAGGAGACGCATCGGCAACGGGATCGCGTCGCCGCGGGCGTCCGGGAATCCCTTTCCGTCCCAGCGCGCGAATACGTACTCGAGCGCTGCCTGGATGCTCGGGCCGAGGTCGAGCCACCCTGCGAACCGCTGCGCCACCTCGCACATCGTCGCGAACGAGTCACGAGCCCTTGGGCTGCCGGCGTTGGCGATCGCCGCCTCGATCATTGTGGCGCGGACCTCCGGGCTGCGGCCGGCCCCGACGTAGGCCCGGTAGAACGCAAGCACCTCCGCCGGGTTGGCCGTGTCGATGAGGAAGAACGCGGCCCTGTGCGCGATGTCGTCGCCGAACACCTGCGCAGCCTCGTGCCCGTTCGACGTGCACCCGGACGCGTGGAGGAGCGCGACGTAGTACGTGTCCGCGAGCTCCTGCGCCGATGCTCCGGCGAGCTCGCCGAGACGAACCGCGAGCACGGCGGTGCGCAACGCGTGCTCGAGCGGCTGCCCGGTGCCGAGGTCGGTCGCGAGCGACAGGGCACCAACGACCTCGGCAGCGCGGATGGGCGGCTCGCCCGAGGGCAGCGCGGCTGCGACCGCTCCGGGATCCTCCGCCGCCACGCCTGGACCCTACTCCGGTTCCCGCGTTTCCTGACGACCCGCAGGGAACTGTGGCTTGCGCTTCGGCGTCGATTCCCGTCCAGTTTCCGGATGAGGCAGCGCTTGCCGACTGGACTCGCCGATGCCGGGTCGAACGGCTTCTTTCCCCTTACGTGCCCTCGTATTCGTCGTGGCGGCGCCACCACGCGTACGGCTTCGTCCGCGGGTACCCGGCGGGTGAATCCTCCCACTCCTCCTGGCGGCCGAGCGGTGTCAGGTCGAGGAAGGTCCACACGCTGCCGAGGGCCTCGACGCCGCGGGTTGTCGTGAAGTACGTGCGAAAGACGCCGTCGCCGTCGCGCAGGAAGACGCTGAGGCCGAACGTCTCGCCGTCCTGGTAGACGTCCGGCTGCGGCGTTTCCGGCCCGACGCCGAAGTCGACGTTGAAGTCGCTCTCGAACGACGAGTACCACGGG
>JALYLO010000320.1 GCA_030774175.1 Actinomycetota bacterium | reverse complement strand
CTATCACGAACAGTGGCTCGCTGGCGTTGCCGGTCACCATCGTGAACGCGATTCGGCTTCCGTCCGGGGAGAGCGCGAGATCTAGGTTGGCGATGTCCTCGCTCGCGAAGACCAGATGCTGGTTCGACCCGTCGGCGTGCACGATTAAGCGACAGCTGCCCGAGTCGGCGCCTTCGGGTCACACGGTGTCGGGCGCGACACGTTCCTGACGTTAGTAGCGCCGGATCGTCGCTGCGGTGCCGATGACGATCACAGGTGCACTCGCGGGCCGCAAGCAGGAGGAGGGTGACCAGGTTGGGGAGCTCCAGGCTCACGCATCCGAGCGTCAGCCGGCCAGTGCTCGCGTGGAGGAAGATTCCCGAGCCGCGCCCGGCGACGATCGGGTTGGTGTTGTAGCGGACGAAGGCGAAGTGCCTTACGCCGTCGGTGAGCGTGAGAGGTCCTCACTCGTCACCTGGAACGGCGGCGGTGCGTTGCACCGCTCATGGCGAAAGCGGTTGTAGTACGGGGAGCGCGGGTCCTCCACCCACCAGTCGCCGCAGACGACGCGGTGGTAGCGATAAAGCACGCCGGGACTCGGCGCGATGCCGTAAATCACCGGACCGAAACGGTACGCTCCGGCCGGCGTTGTGCGATCTCCCTCACGTTTGTGGCCGGAGACGCCCCGCTCGCCGAGCCACGCCGGCCAGGGCCCTCCGGCGGAGAACCAGCAGTCGCCGGACTTCCGCCAGAGCTGGAGCATGCCTCGTGTCGACGAGCTGCGCGGCGCGACGACCGTCACCAGTTGCCTCGCCGATCCCGTCGAGGCGAGTTCGCTCGCGAGTGTCGGAAGACAGAGCGGGACGGTGCGGCTTGCGCCGTTTGCGGAGGCAGCGACGCACAGCGCAAGGCAGGCAGAGAGCGCGACGATTCTCGCCATCCGCGCTCAGCCTACTCAGACCTGACGAGGTCTCCTACCTCGCTACGGCGTAGCCTTGCATGCCGCGGGCGTTCGCGGCGGCTCGCAGCTGACCATCCTCGCGCGCGACGGCCGACACTCGTCCGAGCGACCATGGCGGCGCCACCGTCACGTCGTGACCGCGCGCGCGCAGCTCGCACGCGACGTCGACGCCGAAGCGCTCCTCGACGAGCAGCGATCGCGGCGCGAACGCGCGAGGGAAGAACGACGAGATCAGGTGATCGGTGTGGAAGTCCGGCGCGTCGATCGCCTCCTGGAGGTTCAAGCCCTGGTCGACGTGACGAAGGAGAACGTGCAGCGCCCACTGCTCCTGCTGATCGCCTCCCGGCGTGCCATACGCGAGCCAGGGCTCGCCGCCACGGAGAACGAGGCCGGGCGAGAGGGTCGTCCGCGGTCGCGTGCCCGGCTTCAGGGACGACGCAAGTCCCTCGTCGAGCCAGAACATCTGCGCGCGCGAGCCGAGCGGCCAGCCGAGCGCGGGAATCACAGGCGAGCTCTGCAGCCAGCCGCCGGACGGCGTCGCCGAGAAAAGGTTTCCGTGGCGATCGGCGACGTCGAGGTGCACCGTGTCGCCGCGCGTCGGCTCGCCGATGCCAAGTGACAAAGTGTCACTTGGCTGGTGGAGTGCGGGCAGCTGCCCGAGACCGGGTCGCAACTCCCCAGACGCCTCGTCGGTGACCAGCCTCCGGCGCTCGTCGTTGTACTCCGCCGAAAGCAGGGTGTCGAGAGGCACCGGTAGCGCGTCGCCGTAGAGTGCATCTCGGTCGGCGAACGCGAGCTTCGCGCACTCGGTGACGACATGGACGAGCTCGGTTTCGCTCATTCCGGCGACGTCGAATCCAGAGAGCAACGCGAGCTGCTGCAGGCCGACAGGCCCTTGCCCCCACGGCCCGGTCTTGCAGACCGTCACGCCGTGGTAGTCGAAGGTCACCGGTGGTTCGAGCGTCGCGCGCCAAGCGCTCAGGTCGTCTCCGTTCAGGAGCCCGCCGCCCTCGCGCGAGAACCGATCGATCTCTTCGGCCACGAATCCCTCGTAGAAAACGCGTCGAGCCTTTTCGATCTCGTCCTCACGCGAGCCGCCGCGCGCCTCGTCGAGCAGGCGCGTCCAGGTCGCTGCGAGCTGCGGGTTGCGGAACGTCGTCCCGGGCCGCGGAGCTGGAAGGTACAGCTCGGCCGAGCTCGGCCACTCTCGTAGCAGCGGCTCGACGCGTTCGATCGTCAGCGTAATCCCCGCGACGACCGGGTACCCGTGTTCCGCGTAGCCAATCGCGAACTCGAGCACGTCCCCGAGCCGCCAGGTCCCGAACTGCTCGAGCAGCAGCAGCCAGCCGCCGACGGCGCCCGGAACGCAAGCGGCAAGCAAGCCTGTGCCCGGCATGAGGTCGTGCCCGAGCCCGCGGACGCGCTCGATCGTCGCCTCCGCGGGGGCGACGCCCTGCGCGCAAAGGACGAGCGGCTCGCTGCGCGAGGCCGCCCAGAAGACCGCCGGCAGGTCACCGCCCGGGCCGTTCAGATGCGGCTCGACGACCTGCAGCGTGAAGCCTGCGGCAGCGGCTGCGTCAAAGGCATTGCCACCGCGCTCGAGCACCGCCATCCCGACGGCGGACGCGAGCCAGTGCGTCGAGGCAACTGCCCCGAAGCCGCCGCGCAGCTCAGGTCGGGTGGTGAACGGCATCACGATGTGAGCTCCGCCGCGTCGATCAAGTGCGCGTCGTCGCGGGCGCGCGTCACGAGATGGCAAGCGACGAAGTGTCGACTTCCGACGTCGATGAGCGCCGGCTCCTCGTCGTGAGAGCGCGGCGCCGACTCTGGCTCGAGCGGGCAACGGGTGCGAAACCGGCAGCCGGACGGTGGGGCGAGCGGGGAAGGGATGTCGCCTTCCAACACGAGACGGGTTCGCGTTCGCTGGACGACGGGATCCGGTACGACGGCGGCCGACAGGAGCGCCTGCGTGTACGGGTGCTTGGGCGCCGCGAACAGTTCCGCGGTGCGCGCGGTCTCGACGATCTGGCCGAGATACATGACCGCGACGCGGTCGCAGAGGTACTCGACTGTCGCCAGGTCGTGCGTGATGAAGAGACACGAGAAGCCCATGTCGCGCTGGAGGTCGCTCAGCAAGTTCAGGATCGCGGCCTGCACCGAGACATCGAGCGCCGACACCGGTTCGTCGGCGACAAGTAGGGCCGGCTCGAGGGAAAGCCCTCGCGCGAGCCCGACACGCTGGCGCTGCCCACCCGAGAGCTCGTGCGGATAGCGGTGGCGCAGCTCCGGCCGGAGGCCGACCTTGTCGAAGAGGTCCTTCACGCGGTCTTCGAGCGCGCGGCCGCGCGCAATGCCCTGAATGCGCAACGGCTCGCCGACGATCTCACCGCAGCTCATGCGCGGATTGAGTGACGAATACGGATCTTGAAAGACGATGTGCATCTCGCGGCGCAGCG
>JALYLO010000319.1 GCA_030774175.1 Actinomycetota bacterium | reverse complement strand
CGCGACGAGGTGCAGCGCGCGCTCGCCGACGAGAACATCGGCAGCTCGATCCACTTCTTGCCGGTGCATCTGCTGAGCGCGTACCGCGACCGGCTCGCACCCCATCAGCCGCCGTTGCCGGTCACCGAGCGTGCCGGCCGAGAGGTGCTGTCGCTGCCGTTCTCGCCCGCGCACTCCGACGAGGACGTGCGCGACGCTGTCGCAGCATTCCGTCGCGTGCACGCGCGACTTGCGGGATGAGGCGCTCGCTGCGCATAGCGGCGACGCTCGCCGTCACGGCGCTCGCCGTCGCCTACATCCTCTTCAAGATCGATCTCGGGAAGACGGCGCACATCCTCGGCTCTGCGAGCCCGGGCTGGATCGCGCTCTCGGCCGCGCTGACGCTTGTCACGGTGCCACCCATGTCGTGGCGCTGGCAGCGCCTGCTGGCGGTGCGCGGCGTGCACGAGCGCCTCGGCTGGTTGACCCGGACGTACTTCATCTCGTACGCCGTCGGGCAGGTCCTGCCGACGTCCGTCGGCGGCGACGGCTGGCGCATCTTCGAGACCGCCCGGCGGCACCGCGGCGAGATCACGCCGGTCACCGGGTCGGTGCTGCTGGAGCGTGCGCTCGGCGGCGCTGTGACACTGCTGCTCGCGGGCATCGGCCTGCTGCTCGCGATCGGGCGCTACCCGATCGGCCCGTACCTGTGGATCGAGATCCTCTTTGTCGTCGGCACGCTGGCGGCCGGCTTCGTGTTCTTCTCACGCGCGTCGCGGCGCCGGCTCGCCTTCCTGCTGCCTGCTGCGCGCCGCCTGCGGCTCGAGACGCCGGCACGCGCGGTCTACGACGGGATTCACGGCTACCGCGATCACGCCGGCACCCTCCTCGTCGTCGCAGGCGTGAGCGCGGCGGCACAGTTGACTCGTATCCTCGCGATCTACGCGTCGGGCCGCGCAGTCGGCATCCACCTCTCCGTCCTCCCGTACGTCGTCCTCGGCCCGCTGCTCTTCCTCGTCATGCTCGTGCCGTTCACGGTCAACGGGATCGGCGTGCGCGAGGCGTTCTTCGTCAGCTTTCTCGGCCGGCTGCACGTCGGAGCGGACGCGGCGTTCGCGTGCGGCTTCCTCTTCTTTATCATGACCATCCTCCTCGCGCTGCCCGGGCTCGCGCTGGTCCTCTGGGAGAACGTGCTCGGCCGTCGCGAGCCGGTGCCGAGCCGCCCGAGTGCCTGACGTCACCGTCGTCGTCGTGACGTGGAACGCGCTGCCGTGGCTCGAGCAGTGCCTCGAGTCGGTGCGCGGGCGGGACACGATCGTCGTCGATCACGGCTCGACCGACGGGACGCTCGAGCTCGTGCGTGAGCGCTTCCCGGAGGTGCGCGTGATCGAGCAGGAGAACCGTGGCATGGGCGGCGGCAACAACACGGGCATGCGCGCCGCCGACGGGCGCTACTTCTTGCTGCTCAACTCGGACGCCTGGGTTGTAAACGATCCGCTCGTGGGCGACGGGCTCGAGAGGCTGATCGCGTTCGCCGACGCGCATCCGGAGGCGGCGATCGTAGGCCCGAAGCTCCTGAACACGGACGGAACGCTCCAGCGCTCCGCGCGCGGCGAGCCGACGCTCTGGCGGCTCGCGACCGAGTATCTGTTCATCCGCAAGCTCGCGCCGGCGTCGCCCCGGCTCAACCCGCTCTACGTGGGCGGGTTCGGGCACGACCGCGTGCAGGAGGTCGACTGGCTGTACGGCCCGGCGCTCCTCGTGCGGCGCGAGGCGGCCGACGCGGTCGGTCTCTTCGACGAGGACTTCTTCATGTTCAGCGAAGAGGTCGACTGGATGACGCGCTTTCGCCGCGCCGGCTGGCAGGTGCTGTTCTTCCCGGATGCGCAGGTCGTGCATGTCGGGGGCGCGTCCCACGGCGGCAGCCTCTACGTCGAGAACCTGCGCGGTCATCTGCGCTTCATCGACAAGCACCACGGCCCGAAGGAGGCCGAGCGCGTCCGCAAGCTGCTCCTCTGGTCGCTTCGCCTGCGTGCGCTCGTGCTCCGCCGGGAGCCCTACCGCGAGGGCGTCCGCTTCCTTGCCTCCGGCAACGCGCGCTCACTCCTTCGGTGATCGAGTACCTCCGGCTCGCCTTCGGCACCGTCGTGGTGCTCCTGCCCGGCGCGGCCGTCGCACGCGCGCTCGGCCAGCGCTCCGCCTCGGCGAGGCTCGCGTGGGGGATGGCGTGCGTGTTCGTCGCGTGGGCGACGGTCTTCACGCTGCATCGCTCGATCCACCTCGCGGTCGCCGTGCTCGTGCTGATCACCGCGGTTGCGCTCGCATTGCGTCTGAGGAACTTGCGCCTGAGGAACGAACGCGTTTCGGTCTCTGAACCGGGCGCGGGCGTTCGGGTCTGGGCCCTGGGCATCGTGCTCGGCTGGTTTCTCTGGCACGTCGAGGGGCCCGTCCTCGGTGACGGCTTGTTTCACGAGGCGCGCGTCCGCAAGCTCGTCGCCCTCGGCGGCCTGCACCTGCGCACCGTCGACGAGTTCAAGGACGGCGGCCTCCACCCGGGCTACGCCTTCCCGCTCTGGCACGGCTTCCTCGCGCTCGTCAGCTGGGTGTCGGGCGTCGACGCGGGCGGGGTGCTTCGGCACGAGCCGTCGCTGCTCGCGCCGGTCGCCTGTGTGGTCGCCTGGGAGGCCGGGGCCGTCCTCTTCGACTCGCGGTGGGCCGGCGCATCCGTGCTGCTCGCGACGCTCGCCGTCTTCTGCTTTGCGCCGGGCCACGGCGGCTCGTACACGTCCCTGTCGCTCCCCGCGACCGCCGCGCGGCAGCTGCTCGTCCCGGCGGCGATCGCACTCTTCTTCGCGCGGTCCGGATGGCGCACCTGGGCTGCGCTCGCTGCCGTCTTCGGCGCGCTCGTACTGACGCATCCGACGTATGCACTCTTCCTGCTGATCCCGCTCGTGGGCTACGCGGCGGTCCGCGCCGTCGAGTGGCGCGCGTGGGCACCTGCTCTGGGAGCCGCCGTCGTGCCGACCGGGCTCGCGCTCCTCTGGCTGAAGCCGATCGTCGACGAGACGGTGTCGCACGACCCGGGCCCCGGCGAGCGGGCGCGCGCGATTGCGCACTACGGGTCGAGCCTCGTCGTCTCCGACGACCGGCACTACCGCCTCGCGGCACAGATGTTCGGTCGTAGCGGCGTCGTCGCGGTGGCCGCGCTGGTGCTGTTGCCGCTCGCAGGGCTCGCGCTGCGGCGCCGGTGGGCGGCCTTTGCGCTCGGCGGGACGCTGCTTGTGCTGGTGCTGATGCTGGTGCCGTGGCTCTTCGTCCACGTCTCCGACGCGGTCTCGATCTCGCAGTCGAGGCGGGCAGCCGGCTTCGCGCCGCTGCCGTTCGCACTCGCGGGCGCGCTCGCTCTCGTCGCGCGGCGGGTCGCGGTTCTGCCGGCCGCGCTCGTCGCCGGCATCGTGCTGCAGCGGCTGTGGCCCGGCGACTTCGACTACGGGCTCAGCCACGGGGGCCCCGCCCCCGCGACCTGGTTTGCTCTCGGCGGCGGCGCGGTCGCGCTCGGCCTCGGCCTGGCGCTGCGCCCGCGCGAGCCGTCCGAGCACCACCTTCTCGGCGCGGCCGCGATGCTCTGCCTGACGCTCCCGGTGCTCGTGCACGG
>JALYLO010000318.1 GCA_030774175.1 Actinomycetota bacterium | reverse complement strand
CTCGAAGATCGTCTTCACCAGGATGGGCGCCAGTCCCAGGGACGGCTCGTCCAGGATGAGCAGGCGGGGCCGGGACATCAAGGCCCGCGCGATGGCCACCATCTGCTGCTCGCCGCCGGACAGCGTTCCCGCGAGCTGCGAGCGCCGCTCGCACAGGACAGGGAAGAGTGAATACACGCGCTCGAAGTCCTCCTTGCGGCCACGACCGCTCTTGCTCAGGTACGCACCCATCTCCAGGTTCTCGAGCACGGTCATCGGCGCGAACAGCCGGCGGTTCTCGGGCACGATCGCGAGCCCGCGCCCGATCCGGTAGCTGGTCGGCCGCCTCGTCACGTCCTCGCCCTCGATCGAGACGGTCCCGTTCCGCGGCCTGACGATGCCGAGGATCGTCTTCAGGGTCGTCGACTTGCCCGAGGCGTTGCCGCCGAGGAGGCAGACGAGCTCGCCCTCGTCCACGTGCAGGTCGACTCCCTTCAAGATGTGGATCGGCCCGTAGAAGGTGTCGATCCCATGGAGCTCGAGCAGCGGGGTCACTTCGTCTCCGCGGCGCGCAGTCCGAGGTAGGCCTCGACAACGTTGTCGTCGGTGGCAACCTGCTCATAGGAGCCCTCGGCGATCTTGACGCCGTGATCGAGCGCCACGACACGGTCGGAGATCCCCTCGACGACGTGCATGTCGTGCTCGATGACGAGAATCGTGTAGCCGCCGTCGGTGCGAAGCTTGCCGATCAGCTCGGTGATCTCGTGGGTCTCGGACGGGTTCATGCCGGCCGCCGGCTCATCGAGCAGCAGCATGCGCGGCTTCGTCGCCGTTGCGCGCGCGATCTCGAGCCGGCGCCGGTTTGCATACGAGAGCGAGAAAGCGGGCTGGTTCCAGCGGTAGCCCATCAGCCGGTCGCCGAAGAAGGCGAGCCGCTCCTCGGCGAGGCGCGCGATCTCGCGCTCCTCGCGCCGCATCCCGGGCGTCCGCAGCATCGACCGGAAGACGCCGGCCCGCGTGTGGCCGTAGGCGGCGGCCATCACGTTCTCCTTCACGGTCATGTTCAGGAAGAGGCGCAGCGTCTGGAACGTGCGCGAGACACCCCGTTGACTAATCTCGTGCGGCTGCAGCCCGACGAGGGTACGGCCGTCGAGTGAGATGTCGCCCGCGTCCGGCCGGTAGATGCCCGTGATCAGGTTGAAGAGCGTCGTCTTCCCAGCGCCGTTCGGACCGATCACGCTGACGATCTCGCCCTCCTCGACGTGCAGGTCGAGCTCGGAGACGACCTTCAGGCCGCCGAACGCGAGGGACACGCCCTTCAGCTCGAGGAGCGGAGCCACTACACGATCTCCACGCGGCGCTCGCCGAGCAGGCCGTTCGGCCGCAGGATCATCAGCGCGATCAGAATCAGGCCGAGAGCGATGTACCGCGCCGGCTCGGGTTTCGCGACCATGATGTTCTCCCAGACGAACGCGGCGAGGTAGAGCACCGGCGGCAGCAGCACGAGCCGGACCCGCGCGGGCACGAGCGTGATGAGGAGCGCCGCGCCGATCAGGCCGATGTACGTGACCGGAGTGATCCAGCCGGCGAGGTGGGATGGGACGACGACCCAGTGGGCGACGGCGCCGGCGAAGCCGCCCGACTTCTCTCCTGCGACCCATGCCCCGTGGAACGCGCGGGCGATCTCGTGCACCGCGAACCCGAACGCGAGGGTTGCACCGACGACGGCGCCGAGCGTCCGCGAGCGGCGGAACGCATACACCAGGGCGGCGACGAGCGCCAAGAAGAACAACACGCGCGACTTGCCCGGCTCGCGCAACAGCTCGAGGAGCGGGCCGACGATGATCGCCCCGAGCACGACACCCGCCTGGCTTCCCGACCCGCCGAGGATGACCATCGTGTAGACGATGATCAGCAGGACGAAGTAGAACGTGAGGGGGAAGACACTCCCGTTGAGCGCCGCGAACAGTGTCCCGGTAAGGGCCGCCACTGCGGCGCCGAAGGAGAAGCTCATCAACTTCAACCAGCTGACCGGCATCCCCATCGCCTCGGCGGCGAGCGGATCCTCACGGAGCGAGCGCCAGGCTCGTCCCGTGCGCGACTCGTTGACGAAGCGAAGGGCGACAAAAACGACGGCGAAGAACGCAAGCGCGACATACAGGTATGAGACCGCGAAGACTCCCTGGTGCTGGACGACGAGATCGTGCCCGAAGAGGTGGAACGGGTCGATGTTGATGATGCCGTTCGGGCCGCCCGTGATGTCGTGCCCGAACGCGTTGTCGCCGTTCGTCATCAGCGTCTGGAAGAGCTGTAGGAAGAAGAGCGTGACGATCGCGAGGTAGTCGCCGCTCAGCCGTTTTGACGGAAGCCCGAGCAGGAAACCCGCGACGGCGCCGAGAGCGACGACGAGCGGGATCGAAACGAGCGTCGGCAGGTGATAGCCGAACTTGTTCGAGTCGAGGATCGCGTACGCATACGCGCCGATCCCGTAGAACGCGACGTACCCGAGGTCGAGCAGGCCGCCCCAGCCGACGACGACGTTGAGCCCGAGCGCGAGCAGCATGTAGATCACCGTGTCGAACCCGACCCGGCGCACGTAGCCGCTCGACGAGACCACCGGCAGCAACGAGAAGAGCGCGATGAAGAGAATCAGCCACGCCCACCACGGGACGCGCCGCACCCGCTCCTCGAGGTCTCGGAGCGGCCCGCTGCGGGCGAAGCGGCGCTCCGCATGGCGCGCCACCCACTCGTCCTGCCCGACGGCCGGGCCTTCGGCGGGAACGTGCGAGCCGCGGGGAGTCGAGTCGGTCATACCTTCCGGATGTCGGCCCGGCCCAGGAGCCCCTGCGGCCGGAAGATCATGAACGCGATCAGAATCGAGAAGACGACGAGATCCGACCACTTCGTCGACACGTAGCCCTGGGTGTACGACTCGGCGAACCCGAGGATCAGGCCTCCCGCCATCGCTCCCGGGATCGACCCGATGCCTCCGATCACCGCCGCGGTGAAGCCCTTCAGCCCGGCGACGAACCCGATCGAGACCTG
>JALYLO010000317.1 GCA_030774175.1 Actinomycetota bacterium | reverse complement strand
GGCCTGCGCACGCTCGCGCGCGATTGAGCGTCTTCCCGGCCGCGAAACCGGTCGTGCTCGTCGTGATCGACGGCCTGACGCCGTCGATGTTCGAGGCCGCCGACACGCCCGCGCTCCGCTTCCTCATCGAGCACGGAGAGTATCGCCGAGCGACCTCGACGTTCCCGTCGCTGACGCCCGTCTGCCTCTCCGCGATCGCGACGGGGGCGCATCCGGACGTGCACGAGATCCCCCACCTCGTCTGGTGGCACCGTGGCGAGGGGCGCCTCGTCGAATACGGCTCGTCGTTCGGCGCCGTCCGTGCCGCCGGGATCGCACGCTCGTTGCGTGACACCGTGATCGACCTGAACGCGAAGCACCTCGGCCGTCGCGCCGAAACCGTGTACGAAGCGCTCGAGGATGCGGGGCTGACGACGGCGGCAATCAACATCACCTGCTACCGCGGCCGGCACCGCCACCTTCCGACCATCCCCGGCGTGCCGGCGGTCAACGGCCCGAAGCGGTTCTTCTTCTACTCCCTCTACGAAAGCGACCGCACGGGCGCTCCGCTTGCGATTCGGAACCGCGCGCTCGGCTCGATCGACGCGTATGCCGCCGCCGTCGGCCGCTGGCTCGTCACGCGTGACGGTTTCGACCTGCTCGTCCACTACCTGCCCGATTACGACTTCGCGTCGCACGCTTCGGGCCCTGACAGCGCGCACGAGGCGCTCGCGCGTAGCGACGCGGCGATCGCCGCGCTGATGGACGCTGCCGGCGGTCCCGACGAGTTTCTCGAACGCTACGCCGTCGTGGTCTGCTCCGACCACGGCCAGTCCCGTGTCGAGCGGGTCGCCCGGCTCGACGTCGGGGACGATCTCGTGACCGCGTCGAACCGTGCGGCGATGGTCTACACCGACGAGCCGCGGCGGATCGCCGAACTGCTCGACGCGGAGCCGTCCGCCGGCATCGTCCTCTTCTCGGAGGACGGACGCGTCGTCGCCCGTCGCGACGGCGACGAGGACACTGCGCTGCTCGACGGAGTTCCCGACGGGCACGTGCGCGCTGCGGCTGCGCTGGCCAACCCGAATGCGGGGGAGGTGCTGATCTCGGCCGCGCCCGGGTGGGAGTTCGTCGACCTCGCCGGCCGGCACCATCTCGGCGGCGGGAGCCACGGGTCGCTCGACGAAGCCGACTCGGAGGTGCCGATGCTGACCGTCGGCCTCGACCCGCCGCCTTCGTCGATCACCGGCGTCAAGTCGCTCATCGCAGCCCATTTCGGCGTCACCGTTCGTCGTGCCGCGTGAGGGTTCGATGTGGAGTGATGTCCAGCTCCGACGGCGCGGCATCGCCGATGTGCGCGTGCTCGCGGCGATGGAGCGCGTGCCGCGCGAGCTCTTCGTGCCCGTCGGGGAGCGCCGGCACGCCTATGACGACGCCGCTCTCGCGCTGTCCCACGGTCAGACGATCTCGCAGCCGTACATCGTCGGGCTGATCGCCGCGAGCCTCGGGCTCGTCGGCCCCGAGCGGGTGCTCGACGTCGGAACAGGCTCCGGTTACCAGGCGGCGGTGCTGGCAGAGCTCGCGGGCAGCGTCGTCTCCATCGAGCGGATCCCTGCGCTCGCGGAGCAGGCGCGGCGGAACCTCGACGCAGCGGGGTATGCGGACCGCGTCGACGTGGTGGTGGGCGACGGCACGCTCGGCGTGCCGGCCCGCGCGCCGTTCGACGCGATCGCCGTCGCGGCGACGGCGGCGGAGATCCCTGCTGCGCTGGAAGATCAGCTCGCCCCCCTCGGGCGGCTCGTGATCCCGATCGGCGAGACCCTCGTGTGCGTCGAGCGCACTGCGTCCGGCGCCCGCCGGGTGCGAGCGATCGCGCCCGCGCGCTTCGTCCCTCTCGTGGCGGGCGTGTTCTCGCCCCCGGGCGAGGAAGCCTGACGCCCGGGGCGAAGCACTCGACGCCCAGAGGCGCTGCTAGCCTCGCCACGGTGTCGGAGCCCACTCTCGCCGGCCGCACGGCCCGTGCTCTGCGGCACCCCCACAACTGGATCCAGCTGGCGAAGTTCGGGGCGGTCGGTGCGAGCGGCTACGTCCTGAACCTCGTCGTGTTCGCCGCCCTGCTTGGCCTGGGCGCTCACGTCGCGGCCTCGATCTCGTTCGTCGTGGCCGCGACGAACAACTACTGGTGGAACCGCCACTGGACGTTCTCCAACAAAAAGGGGTCGATCGGAGCCCAGGGAATGCGGTTCTTCGTCGTCGCGCTACTGGCGTTCGGGGTCAACCAGCTCTGGCTCGTCGTGTTCATCGACTGGCTCGACTGGCCAAAGGTCGTCTCTCAGGCGATTGCGATCGTGCTCGTGACCCCGCTGAACTTTCTCGGCAACAAGCTCTGGAGCTTCCGCACGTGAGACTCGTCGCCGTCGTCCTGCTCGCGCTCGCGTTCGTCCCCGCGGCCGCCGCCGGGACGACAGTGACGAACCCGCTGACGGCGACCACCTCACTCGCGCAGACGACGCCGCACTTGCGCCAGCAGGAGGTGATCGCCCGCTTCCTCGCCGACCGAAAGGTGCGCGACTGGCTCGAGCGCTACCCGCCGAAGCCCACGACCGACGCGACGTTCAAGGCGGGCAGGTGGACCGTGCACGTCTGGTCCGGGAAGGCAGGCGAGATCGCGACAGGCTTCGTCGACGACCGATCCGGCATCGTGACCGAGGCCTGGACCGGACCGCAGGTCGCCTGGAAGATGGCCCGTGGGTACACCGGGGCGTTCGGTGGCGAGAAGATCAACAGCCCACCGGTCTGGCTTGCGTTCTGCGCGATCTTCCTGCTCGGCCTCGCCGACTGGAAGCGCCCGCTCTCGCTGCGCAACGTCGACCTGCTCGTCCTCCTCTCCCTCTCAGCCTCCCTCTGGTTCTTCAACCACGGCAACATCTTCGCGGCTGTACCGCTCGCCTACCCGCCGCTTCTCTGGCTGCTCCTTCGCTGCGTCTGGGTCGCGAGGTCCGATCGCCCGACGCGCGGGGCTCCCGTCTGGCCGGTCTGGCTGCTCGCCGCCGCGACGGTGTTCCTGGCCGGGTTTCGCATCGGCTTGAATGTGCGCGCGTCGAACGTGATCGACGTCGGCTTCTCCGGCGTGATCGGCGCCGACCGGATCGTCCACGGCGACAGCCCCTACGGGCACTTCCCCGTCGAGGACGCACGACCGCACTGCGGCCCGGCCGACGCCAACGGCGAGGTGCGCGACCGCATCCAGACGAACGGGAGGTGCGAGACGGCGAATCCGCTCGGCGACACCTACGGTCCGGTTTCCTACCTGGCGTACATCCCGGGGTATCTGCTCTTCGGCTGGAGCCACAAGTGGGACACGCTGCCGGCCGTGCACGCCACGTCGATTCTCTTCGACCTGCTGGCGCTCGTCGGGCTTGCACTGGTCGGCCGGCGGCTGGGCGGCCCGCGACTCGGCGCGACCCTCGCGTTCGCCTGGGCGGCGTGGCCGTTCACCCAGTACGCCTCGAGCTCGAACACGAACGACTCGATCATGCCGGCGCTCCTCGTCTTCGGCTTCCTGGCGCTGACGAGCGACGTCGCACGCGGAGCAGCGGTCGCCGTGTCGGGCTGGACGAAGTTCGCGTCGCTCCTGCTGCTGCCGCTCTGGTCGGGCTATCCCGAGGCGCGGCGGCCGCGCAACACGGTGCTCACCCTGCTCGGGTTCGCGCTCGCGACGGTACTCGTGTTCTTCGTCCTCTTCCTCGAGCCGTCGCCCGCGCACGCGGCCCGCGTGTTCTTCGACCGCACCGTGCGCTTCCAGGTGGGGCGCGACTCACCCTTCTCGCTCTGGGACTGGCGCCAGTACCACGCCCGCGGCCTGCCCGACCTGCACCTCGTGCAGCGCGCGCTGCAGGCACTCCTGATCGCGACGGCCCTGGCGCTCGGCTGGTGGCCGCGGCGCCGGTCGCCTCTCCGCATCGCAGCCCTGACGGCGGTCGTGCTGGTCGGCTTCGAGCTCGTGCTCACGCACTGGTCGTACCTCTATCTCCCGTGGTTCTTCCCGTTCGTCGCGATGGCGCTCGTCGGGCAGCTGCCCGGAGCGCGAAGGCCTGCGGCCGCCGTGGTGGAGGATGTCGAGCAGAGCGACGCGCTCCTCGCAGCCTGACGGCGCAGCCGTCGTCACGGGGGCGGCGGCCGGCGTGTTCCTCGTCTGCTGGGGTCTCGTGCACCGCGGTTTCTGGGCGCACGGCCAGCTCGTCGATTGGCCGACGTACCGAGCCTACGGCGATGCGATGGTGCGCCACCGGCTCGTGCCCTACCGCGACTTCGCGGTCGAGTATCCGCCCGGCGCCCTGCCCGTCTTCGCGCTTCCGTCGTTCGGCGGCGACTACGCGTCGAGCTTCGCGTGGCTGATGGCCGCGTGCGGAGTCGCGCTGGTGGCAGTCGTCGCGTCGATCCGTCGTGAAGCGGCGTTCTACGTCGCGCTCGCACCGCTGCTCACAGGCGCGCTGATCCTCTCGCGCTTCGACCTCTGGCCGGCGCTGCTCGCCGCAGCGGCACTCGCCACGTTGCTGCGCGAGCACCACCGGCTCGCGTGGGCGCTGCTCGGCGCCGCCGTCGTCGCGAAGCTGTGGCCGCTCGTGCTCGTGCCGCCTGCCCTCGTGTGGTCGGTGCGGCGCGGCCAGGCG
>JALYLO010000316.1 GCA_030774175.1 Actinomycetota bacterium | reverse complement strand
CGAGCCGGCCGAAGTGCTGCTCGAGCAGGTTGACGACCGAGAACGCGAGGAACGACGGCACGAGCGCCTGCCCGACCTTGCGCACGTAGCCACGGTCGAGGATCGTGCCCAGGATCGAGGCGTAGGTCGAGGGGCGGCCGATGCCGAGCTCCTCGAGTGCCCGCACGAGCGTCGCCTCGGTGTAGCGGGCCGGCGCGGTCGTCGTGTGACCGTCGGACTCGAGCGCCGTGGCCTCGAGCCGGTCGCCCTCGGCGAGGGACGGCAGCCGGCGCTCCTCCTCGTCGGCAGCGACAGCCTCGTCGAGGCCCTCTTCGTAGGCGAGCATGAAGCCGCGGAACGTGATCACCGTGCCGGCGGTCGCGAACTCGGCGCGGCGCCCGTCGGAGCTCGTCCCGGCGATGCGCACCGAGACGGTCTGCCCGCGCGCGTCCGCCATCTGCGAGGCAACGGTGCGCTTCCAGATCAGTTCGTAGAGGTTCAACTCGTCGCCGGAGAGCTCGCGGCGCACCTCGTCGGGCGTGCGGAAGCGGTCGCCCGCGGGGCGGATCGCCTCGTGCGCCTCCTGGGCGTTCTTCACGCGGCGCTCGTAGCGGCGCGGAGCATCCGGCACCGAGTTGGCTCCGTAGAGCTCGCGCGCCTGCGAACGGGCTGCGGTGAGCGCCGACTCCGACAGGGTCGTCGAGTCGGTGCGCATGTAGGTGATGAAGCCGTTCTCGTACAGGCGCTGAGCGGTGCGCATCGTCTGCTGTGACGAGAGCCTCAGCTTGCGGCTCGCCTCCTGCTGGAGCGTCGAGGTCATGAACGGCGCCGCCGGGCGGCGGGTGTACGGCTTCTCCTCGACCGACGCGACCTCGAAGGCGACGCCGTCGAGCGCTGCGGCCAGGCCCCTTGCGTCGTCCTCGGTCAACTGCACGGCGTCGGCGGTCTTCAGCTCGCCCTCGCGGCTGAAGTCGCGGCCCTGGGCCACCCGGCGGCCGTCGACCACGGCGAGCCGCGCCGTGAACGCGCCGGGAGCGAACGCCGCGACGACGTCCCAGTAGCCGGCGGCCACGAACAGCATCCGCTCGCGCTCCCGCTCGACGACGAGGCGCGTCGCGACCGACTGCACGCGACCGGCCGAGAGGCCCTGCATGATCTTCCGCCAGAGCACGGGTGAGACCTCGTAGCCGTAGAGGCGGTCGAGGATGCGGCGCGTCTCCTGCGCGTCGACGAGCGACTTGTCGATGTCGCGCGTCTCGGTCAGCGCGTGCTCGATCGCCTGCTTCGTGATCTCGTGGAAGACCATCCGCTTGACCGGCACCTTCGGGTCGAGCACCTGCGTCAGGTGCCAGGCGATCGCCTCGCCCTCGCGATCTTCGTCGGTTGCGAGCAGGAGCTCGTCGGCGTCCTTCAGCTTCGCCTTCAGATCCGAGACGACCTTCTTCTTGCGCGAGTCGACGACATAGAGCGGCGCGAACTCGTGCTCGGTGTCGACACCCAGGCGCGCCCAGGCCTCTTCCTTGTACTTGGCGGGAATCTCGGAGGCGTTGTTCGGCAGATCGCGGATGTGGCCGATCGAGGACTCGACCATGTAGTCCTTCCCGAGATAGCCCGCGATCGTCTTCGCCTTTGCGGGCGACTCCACGATCACGAGCTTGCGCTTGGTTGCAGCCATTTCGGGCGCCACCATAGCGCCACGGCCCGCATGCGCGATACTCGCCGCCCGTGACCCGTCCTCCCCGGCCCTCGCTCGTCTACTCCGCCATCGCCCTGCTTTCCTGGCCCGTTCTGCACTTCGCCTACCGCTACCGGGCCGTGGGAACCGAGAATCTGCCCGCCGACTCCGGCTGCGTCCTGGCGGCCGGGCACGTGTCGAATTTCGACCCCTGGGCGATCGGCCTGGCCCTCTGGCCGCGCCGGTTCCTGCGGTTCATGGCCAAGTCCGAGCTGTTCTGGTTCCCGCTCGGGGCCCTGATCGAGGCCTGCGGCGCCTTCAAGGTGCACCGCGGCCACGCCGACCGTGAGGCGATCGAGACCGCGGTCGCCCTGGCCCGCGACGGCCACGTGATCGCGATGTTCCCGGAGGGCACGCGGCGCAAGAAGGGCCTGAGGAAGACGCGGGAGGCGCAGGCGCACACGGGCGCGGCCCGCATCGCGCTCGAGGCCGGCGTGCCGCTCGTCCCGGCCGGGATCAAGGGCACCGGCGACCTGCGCAGGCTCGCACCGATCCGCGTCCGCTACGGCGACCCGATCGCCCTCGACGACCTGGGCTCACTCGACGAAGCCGAGGCCGCGCGGATCGCGACCGACCGCCTGATGGAGTCGATCAACGCGCTCGAAGAATCGCTGTGAGCGCCGGACTGCTGCTCGCGATCGACGGCGACTCGCTCGCGCACCGCGCCTACCACGGCATCCCGAAGAGCGTCCGCTTGAACGCCCTCGTCGGCTTCGCGAACTTCCTTCTCCGCCTCTGGGACACCGAGCAACCGGAGTGCGTCCTCGTTGGGTGGGACTCGCTCGAGACGCCCACCTACAGGCACGAGGCACTACCCGCGTATCAGTCCGGGCGCGAGTTCGAGGACTCGATCGTCGAGCAGCTCGCGCTGCTTCCCGAGCTCGTGCGGGCGTTCGGCTTCGAGATCGGGAAGGCCGGCGGTTACGAAGCCGACGACTTCCTCGCCGCCGCCGCACGCGTGTGGCCGGGCCCGGTCCTCGTCGCGACATCGGACCGCGACGCGTTCCAGCTCGTTGACGACCGCGTCTCGATTCTCCAGCCCGTGAAGGGCGTCTCCGAGCTCGCGCGCGTCGGCCCTGCGGAGGTGCGCGAGCGCTACGGCGTCGAGCCGCAACAGGTGCCCGACTTCATCGCACTGCGCGGCGACCCCTCGGACCGGATTCCCGGCGCGCCGGGTGTTGGACCGAAGAAGGCGGCCGAGGTGCTGAAACAGCACGGTTCACTCGCGCAGGCGCTCGCTGACGGGCGCTTCCCGCTGATCGCCGACGACCTGCTGCTCTACCGGAGCATCGCGACGATGGACGCGAGCGCGCCGCTGCCGCCGCTCGTGCCGACGCCGCCCGACTGGCCGCGCGCCGCCGAACACGCGCGCGGGCTCGGGCTGAACGCGCTCGCGGACAAGCTTGCCGCGCGAGCGGCATGATTATGCTGCGGCGCGATGGATGCCTGGCTGCGCTCGGCGGCCGACGCGATCGGCGGCGGCGACCTCTCCGACGACGACGTTCGCGGGCTGCTCGACATCGCCCGGACCGCTGCGCACGAGAGTGGCGACCGCACGAACGCGCCGCTGCTCTGCTACCTGATCGGGCGCGCCCAGGGCGAGCGGCGGCTCGACGAGCTCCTCGAGGCGATCCGCTCATCGACGTCGTAAGTCACGAGGCGTTCGTCCGGCTTCATCCGACCGGCACACATCCGGAATCTCAGCGGCGTATCGAGGTGCTGCACGACCGTTTCTCGTTCGCGGCCTGCGCGCCGGCGACCGAGGACGACGTGCTGCGGTGCCACACCCACCGGCTGCTCGACGAGGTTCGGGCGGCCCGCGGTGCGATCGACCAGGACACGTTCTGCACCGGGACGAGCTTCGAGGCGGCGCTCCTGGCCGCGGGCGCGGCGATCGATGCGGTACGCCGCGGCGGCTTCGCCCTCGCGCGGCCGCCCGGCCACCATGCCGAGGAGGACCGCGCGATGGGCTTCTGCCTCTTCGACTCGGTCGCGGTCGCCGCGCGCTGGGCGCAGGTCGAGCTGGGCGTCGGACGCGTCGCGATCGTCGACTGGGACGTGCACCACGGCAACGGCACGCAGGACATCTTCCGCGACGACCCCTCGATCCTCTTCGTGTCGCTGCACCAATGGCCGTTCTATCCAGGGACCGGCGGGCCCTACGAGCAGGGCGAGACGCTCCTGAACATCCCGCTGCCGGCCGGCTCGGGCAACGCCGACTACTTCGAGGCGTGGCAGACGGTCGAGCGGTCGGTGCAGCGCTTCGCCCCCGATCTCGTGCTCGTCTCGGCCGGGTTCGACTCGCACGTCGACGACCCACTAGCCGACATGGCGGTGACGGCCGACGGCTTCCGCGAACTGGCCCGCCGCAGTGCCCGGCTCGCGCCGCGCGTCGCGGCCGTGCTCGAAGGCGGCTACAACCTGCGCACGCTGCCGGACCTGGTCGAGGCGGCGCTGGAGGGATTCGGCAACTAGGGCAGCAGCAGTCGCGTTCGACGAGCAGCGCTCCAGCTCTTCGCCCTCAACCCCGGGGTTGAGGGCGAAATCAACCAGCAGTTCAACCTGTGCTCCGACGACAGAGCGCGCCGCACGGCTGATCATGGCGGCATGACTACTTCTGATTACCTCATCAATGCAGTGTTCGTTCTCGTCGTTCTTCGCCAGGCGCGCGAGCGGCGGTTGGATGTTCGCAGTCTGGTGGTTCCGCTTCTCGTGGTGCTCTTCGTCGCGCAGCGTTACGTGCACTCGCTGCCGACGGCGGGCAACGATCTCGTGCTGGTCGGGCTGCTGACAGCCGTCGGGCTGACAC
>JALYLO010000315.1 GCA_030774175.1 Actinomycetota bacterium | reverse complement strand
CGAAGGTCGATGTGAGGCCGTCGTAGACCATCGAGTCGAGGATCTCGCCGTGGCCGAGGCGGTAGCCGAATCGCGCCTTTGCGAGCAAGTACGGCGCGTTCGACATCGACTCCATGCCGCCCGTGACAACGACGTCGACGTCGCCTGTGCGGATCATCGAGTCGGCGATCTCGATCGCACGGATCGACGACGCACACACCTTGTTGATCGTGTCGGCCGGCGTCTCCTTCGGGAGCCCCGCGCCGATCGCGGCCTGACGAGCCGGCGCCTGACCGGCTCCGGCCTGGAGCACGTGACCCATGATCACGTACTGCGGCTCGTTCGGCTCGACCCCGATCCTCTCCAGCGCGGCCCTGATCGCGTGCGAGCCCAGCTCCGTCGCCCGGTAGGGGGCCAGACCGCCGCCGAGCTTCCCGAACGGCGTGCGAACGGCGCTGACGATGACGCTGCGGACGGCCATCAGCGAAGGAAGGACTGCTCGCGGGCGAGCCTCTTGGCGAACGCGGCGATCAGGCGCACGATCGCCTCCACGTCTGCGAGGTCGCACATCTCGTTCGGGCTGTGCAGGTAGCGCGTCGGGATCGAGACGAGGCCGGTCGGGATGCCCGCGCGAGTCAGGTGGATCTCGTCGGCGTCGGTGGATGTGGTCCGTGAATAGACCTCGTAGGCATGCGGCACGCCCTCTTCTTCGGCCGCCCGGCCCAGGAGATCGACGACGTGCTTGTTCAGCGTCGGACCGCGCGCGATCATCGCACCCATCCCGAGCTCGATCTTCCCGGCGCGGCGTGCGTCGCCACCGGGGTAGTCGGTCGCCGGCGTGACGTCGACCGCGATCGCGACCTGCGGCTCGAGCCCGTAGGCTGCGGCGCGGGCGCCGTAGAGGCCGATCTCCTCCTGCACGGCCGCGACCGCGACGACGTCGACCTGGGCGTCATGCGCCTCGGCGATGCGGCGCGCGGACTCGAGCGCGATGTACGCGCCCAGCCGGTTGTCGAGGGCGCGTGAGAGCAGTCGTCCGTTCGGAAGCTCGACGGGTGCACCATTCCAGACGCCGGCGTCGCCGACCCGGACGAGCTGCTCCGCCTCCTCGCGGTCCTTCGCGCCAATGTCGAGGTGCAGGTCGGTCAGCTCGACGCGTGGCCTGTCGCGGATCTGCTCGGGCTGCAGGCGCTTCCGCGAGACCGCACCGGTGATGCGGCCGCCGCGCGTGAGCAGCTCGAACCGCTGGCCCATCAGCATTTCGGGGGAGATCCCGCCGATCGTCGTGAAGGAGAGCAGCCCACTCTCTTCGACGTTCGTGACGGCGATTCCGATCTCGTCGATGTGCCCCACGACCGCCAGCGTCATCGCCCCTTCTTCCGCTGCCTGCGCTCGAACGCGCGCGAACGACGTTCCGAGCGTGTCGGCGGTGACGTCGGCGAACGCCGACGCCGCCTCGCGCCAGATGCGGGCGGGCTCCTCCTCGTGCCCGGACGGGCCGGCGGCGACGAGGAGTGCTCTGAGCAGCTCGGGTGCGGCCACGGGTTGCGAATTGAAGCAGGCTCGCCTACCCTGCCAGCAGATGAGCTTTCCGGCCCCGACCTCAACGACCTGGCGTACCGAGCGGGACGGGACCGTGCGCTAGCACCACGCGCACGACAGCCTGCACCGCTCGACCAGCGACCCCACCAGGGTCGTTTTTCGTTCTCGGCAGTTGCTCGAACGAACCGTGATGACACCGATCGCTCTCACCACCGACCTCCACACCCCACTCGCGGCTTACCTGCAGCTGCGCGATGCCGGGCGCGCGTCGTTCCTGCTCGAGTCGGTCGACCGGGGCCGCCTCGGCCGCTACTCGTTCGTCGGCTGCGGCGATCGCCTCGTCGACCTCGAGGAGGCCGAAGCGCTCAGTGAGCCCGTGGTCGGATACGTGGGCTACGACCACGTCGCGAAGCTCGAGCCGACCGTGCCGCTGCCGGCCGACGGGCCCGGTTGCCCGGAGAGCCTCTTCGTCGTCGCCGATGTCTTCTTGCGGTTCGATCACATCACCGGCACCGCCGACGTCATCCGGGGCGACTCCGACGCGATCGCGGCGCTCCTCGCCGGCCCGCTCCCGCAGCCGGCCGAGGCCCGCACCACCGGGGGGCCGACGCTCCGTTTCCCCGACCGGGAGGAGCACGAGCGGCGCGTCGCGCGTGTCCAGGAGCACATCGTCTGCGGCGACGCGTTCCAGGTCGTGCTCTCGCAGCGCGCCGAACGTCCCACCGGCGCGCAACCGCTCGCCGTCTACCGTGCGCTGCGGCGAATCAACCCGTCGCCCTATCTTTTCCTGTTGGAGCTCGGCGACTTCGCGCTCGTCGGGTCGTCACCCGAGACGCACGTCAAGGTCGAAGGGTCGCGCGCGAGTCTGAACCCGATCGCCGGAACGACCGAGCGCGGCGAGGGCGACGCCGAGCGGCTGCTCGAGTCGGAGAAAGACCGGGCCGAGCATGTGATGCTCGTCGACCTCGGCCGCAACGACCTGTCGCGGGTCTGCAAGCCTGGGAGTGTGCGCGTCGAGCGCTTCCTCGAGCCCGAACGGTTCTCGCACGTCACGCACCTCGTCTCCGAGGTGGCCGGCGAGCTGCGGGACGGCACGACGCCGTTCGACGTCCTGCGCGCGACGTTCCCGGCCGGCACCGTGTCGGGTGCCCCCAAGGTGCGGGCGATGCAGATCATCTCCGAGCTCGAGGGCTACCGCCGCGGCACCTACGCCGGGATTGTCGGCTACAACCTGCCCGGCGTGGGCCTCGACACGTGCATCGCGATCCGAACCGTGCGCCTGCAGGGCGGCCGCGCGTACCTCCAGGCCGGCGGGGGTGTCGTCGCCGGCTCGGATCCTGCGGCCGAGCACCAGGAGTGCCTGAACAAGCTCGCCGCCCTCGAGGCGGCCCTGGAGCTCGCCGAAGGCGCGCCATGAGGAGACCGTCCCCCTTCCTCTCGGCTTCCTGGGACGGCGCAGGCGGAGCCGGGCTCCGCCCGGCGGGAGCCGCCGCCGGCCAGGGAGGCGAGAGGTGATCCTGCTGATCGACAACTACGATTCCTTCACCTACAACCTCGCGCACCTGTTCGAGGAGCTCGGAGCCGAGGTCGTCGTCCGACGCAACGACCAGATTTCACCCGACGAGGCGGAGATCCTCTCCCCCTCCTACCTCGTCGTTTCGCCGGGGCCCGGACGCCCCGAGGAGGCGGGTGCAACACCGGAGATCATCCGGCGCCTGTCCGTCCGGGTCCCAACTCTCGGCGTCTGCCTGGGCCACCAGGCGATCGTCCAGGAGTTCGGCGGGGAGGTCGGCCAGGCCCGCGAGCTCGTCCACGGCAAGGCGACCATCGTCAGCCATGACCGCCGCGGCGTCTTCGCAGGGCTTCCTGATGACTTCCTCGCCGGCCGCTACCACTCGCTCGCCGTCACGTCGGTGCCCGATTGCTTCGAGGTCTCGGCGACGGCGCCGGACGGCGAGGTGATGGCGGTGCGCCACCGCGAGCTCCCGGTCGACGGCGTCCAGTTCCATCCGGAGTCGGTCCTCACCCCGCTCGGCAGTGAGATCGCGAAGAATTTCCTCGACCGATGATCCAGGCCGCACTCGCACAGCTGCTCGACGGTCGGGACCTGACCCGCGACGAGGCGCGCCGCGTGATGGACACGATCATGTCGGGCGAGGCGACGCCCGCGCAGATCGGCGGGTTTCTCGTCGCGCTCCGGCTGAAGGGCGAGACAGCTGACGAGATCGCGGGTTGCGCCGAGGCGATGCGCGCTCACGTCCTCCCGGTCTCCCCCAGCCGAAGCGACCTCGTCGACACCGCCGGCACGGGCGGCGACGGCGGGAACACGTTCAACATCTCGACGGCGGCGGCGCTCGTCGCCGCTGCCGCGGGCGCGGGAGTCGCCAAGCACGGAAACCGCTCGGTCTCATCGCTCTCGGGTAGCGCCGACGTGCTCGAGGAGCTCGGGTTCGAGCTCGCGCTGAGCCCCGACCGGATCGCGCAGTCGATCGACGAGCTCGGCTTCGGCTTCATGTTCGCGCCGGCGCACCATCCTGCGATGAAGCACGCCGGGCCCGTACGGCGCGAGCTCGCAGCGCGTACCGTCTTCAACGTGCTCGGCCCGCTCACGAACCCGGCCGGTGCCCGAGCCCAGGTCGTGGGCGTCTACACGCCGCTCCTCGTGCCGGTGATCGCGGACGTCCTGGCGAAGCTCGGCGCACGGCGCGCATACGTCGTCCACGGCGCCGGTGGGATCGACGAGCTGTCGCCCGCCGGCACGAACCTCGTCTGCGAGGTCGTCGACGGCGATGTGCGCCGGCGCGAGATCGACCCGCTCGACTTCGGCATCCCACGCTGCGACCCCGAGGAGCTGCGCGGCGGCACCGCCGCGGAGAACGCCCGCACGATCCGCGAGGTCTTCCAGGGCGCCGGCGGCGCCTGCCGGTCGGCGATCGTCCTCAACGCCGCCGGCGCGATCGCTGCGGGCGGTCACGCACGGGATCTCGCCGAGGGAGTCCCGCTCGCGCAGGCCGCGCTCGACTCGGGCGCTGCGGCCGAACGCCTCGAGCAGCTCGTCGCGTTCTCGCAGCGGCCGGTGACCGCATGAAGTTCACCGGCGCGCTCGCCCGGCCCGGCCTCGGAGCGATTGCCGAGTTCAAGCGGCGTTCACCTTCGGCCGGCGACCTGCGGCCCGACGGTGACGTGACCGAGGTCGCGGGTGCCTACGAGCGCGCGGGAGCCCGCGCCATGTCGGTTCTCGTCGACGCCCGCTTCGGCGGCTCGTGGGACGACCTGCGGGCCGCGCGCGCGGCGACGAATCTGCCGTTGCTCGCAAAGGGCTTCTTCTCGACGCCCGATCATCTGCGCACCGCACGCGAGGCGGGGGCCGACGCGGTGCTCCTGCTCCTGCGCGATCTGCCGGACGCGACGTGCGCGGCGCTCATCCGTTCCGCCGGCGCGTTGGGTCTCGACACTCTGGTCGAAGCGCACGACGCAGACGAGCTCGAGCGGGCGATCGAGCTCGACGCCCCGGTGATCGGCCTCAACGCCCGCGATCTATCCACCTTCCGAATCGACCGGCGGACCCAGCTCGAGCTGCTCGCCAGCGCGCCGCGCGACCGCATCGTGGTCGCGGAGAGCGGCATCGAGACGCGCGCGCAGGCGACGGCCGCCGAGCTCGCCGGCGCGAACGCCGTCCTGGTCGGCTCCACGTTGATGCGCGCCGTCGACCCGGGCGCGAAGCTCGCCGACCTCATCTCCCGCACCCTGGTGAAGGTGTGTGGGCTCACCCGCCAGGCCGACGTCGACGCCGCAGTCGAAGCGGGCGCGGACATGGTCGGCTTCATCCTCGCCGCGGAGAGCCCGCGGCGGGCGGACTCGCTGCTCGCGGCGCCCGACACCGTCCTCCGCGTGGCGGTCTTCGTCGGTGAGGCCGAGGAGACCGAGGCGGACCTCGTGCAGCTCTATGGGCGCGAGGACGGCCACCGCTCGCGCGACGCCGTGC
>JALYLO010000314.1 GCA_030774175.1 Actinomycetota bacterium | reverse complement strand
GCTCCACGTCGAGCAGTCATACGACCCGCAGGCGCGCACCTTCGGCGAGCCGAAGTCACGGGCCGGAAAGCGCAGGGTTCCGATCGCCGCCGCGTTGCGGCTCGCGCTGCTCGAGCATCGGGTCGCGTTCGGTGCGTTCGAACCCGACGCGCTTGTCTTCGGCGAGCGGGGGCAGCCCTTCGACGACGAAGCCGCGCGCGACCGTGCACGCGACACGTGGGCCGACGCCGGACTCGAGTCGATCGGGTTGCACGAAGCACGACATACCGCGGCGTCGGTGATGATCGCCGCCGGCGTCAACATCAAGGCGCTCTCCGAGTTCCTGGGGCACTCGTCGATCACGACGACCCTCGACCGGTACGGTCACCTTTTGCCCGGTTCGTTGACCGAAGCGGCAACGCTGCTCGACGCTTTCCTGGAGCGTACTGGCGCATCAACTGGCGCATAGGACACGAAATCCCTACAAACAGGGGATTCCCCGCGGTCTTGAAAACCGCTGACGGGGCAACTCGTTCGTGGGTTCGAATCCCACCCCCGCCGCCTTCTGTTGCGCCGAAATCCCGCATCGTTGAGCGGAATGCGCGCGACTCTGCACCCGCTGAGAACAGCGGCGGATTCCGCCGCGGCTTCAGCCTCAAAGATCTGACCTGGATCCTCGCTCATGCTCCCGCCGAAACGCTCGAGGCGTGGAGGTGGAATCTTGATCTGGTCTTCAGTGCGTGAGTCTTATCGTGGTCGAATGATGGTGGCGTCGCGGAGCATGGCGTCTCCGTTGAACGGTTGGCGGGCGCGCTCGGCGTTGCGGGCGGCTCGGCGGCGTGCAGACGACGAGCTGCTGACGAGTCGTGTTCCGTCCCCACGGCATGCTTGGCGAGTGGAAGAGCTGGTCGGCGACGCGAGCCGAACAGCTGCTGGTCGCTCACTGGCGGAGATCGCTCATACCGCTGACGGGCGGTGGCGTCCGAGCGCGTCACGGAGCAACCGGCCCGCTGTGCGAGCGAATCGGGCACAGCTGCTGGATCTTGCAGCCCGAATTTGTGATCTTGGACGACCGGTAGCGCCGCGCGGGGTTCTCCTCGTCGAGCGGTTGCTGACCGACCGCTCGAGCGCCTTGTATCGACGCGTGGACGAAGGGAGCCTCCTGCAGCAGATTGAGGAAGCGCGGTCTGCGCTCGAAGCTATAGCCCACTGAGCGACCGTGCCCGAAGTCGGGCCAGGTCGGTGTCTAGGCGGTTATCTGGTACGGCACGCTCGTGAGGACAACGCGGGGCTCGAAGAGCAGCAGGCGTTTGACGTAGAGCGAGCGTTGGTTGTGGAGGAGCTCGCGCCAGCCCGCGATGATGATCTCCGGCATGATGATCGCAACGAGTGTCTCGTTGTCTTCGGTGAGCTGTCGGACGTAGCGGAGCAGTGGGTCGCCGATGTCGCGGTAGCGTGCCTCGATCGTCTCGAGTGGGAGGTCGAAGTCGTTGTGTTTCCACTCGAACCCGGTCAGTCGTGCTTGTTCCTCGTCGTGGGCGAAGAAGACGGCATTTGTGTCTTGAATGCCGAGTGTCTTCGCGTAGTTGACTGCGCGCAGGGTCGCGGCGTGCGCGCCGGAGACAAGGACGCGGCAGCTGATGTGTTTGGGCAGTGTGCGCACGCTGGCGCCGACGGCGGTGACGTCGGTGATGGCGATTCCGACCTCGCCGAGCAACCGTCGTTTCACGTTGAAGGTTTCGCGTTTGCGTAGCGCCGAGAGTAGGGTCGGCTGCTCGAACTGTTCGGCGACGATGACGGTGACGAAGTCGGCCTCGCCGCGTGGGAGCCGCCAGACGTACTCACGTACGGTTTCGGACCACCGTTCGTGAGAGGGAATGACTTGCAGTGGCCCGCTGCCGCCGGAGAACTCCCACCAGTCGCCGCGCGGGTCGCGGCCGCCTTCGCGGCCGGGAATGTAAATGCCATGGAACTTCTTCCCGGCGATCGAGCGCGCGTACCAGACTGCGAAGCGGGTCGCGGCGTCAAGTTCGGCGACCGGTAGCACGACGTGGTTCGTGAGGTCGCCGCGGGCGCGCTTGACGGCCTCGACGCCGGCGGCGAGCCGGCGCGCGACGTAGCGGTAGTGGCGGTGAATCGCATAGAAGGTGAGCACGAACAGGGGGATCGCGACGATCACGATCCAGGCGCCCTCGACGAACTTGGTCAGGATGACGATGATCGTGACCACACCAGTCGCCGTCGCGCCGAGCCCGTTCAGCGCGGCCCGCGCCCTCCAGCCGCCGCCGCGATTGCGCTGCCAGTAGCGCACCATGCCCGCCTGCGAGATCGTGAAGGCAGTGAAGACGCCGACGACGTAGAGGTGAATCAGCGAGTTGACGTTGGCCTTGAACGCAATGATCAGGGCGATCGCGACGGCGGTGAGAACGAAGATGCCATTCGAGTAGACCAGCCGGTCGCCGAGGTTGACGAATTGGCGGGGGAAGTAGCGGTCGCGGGCGAGCAGCGCTCCGAGCCGCGGGAAGCCCTGGAAGGATGTGTTGGCAGCGAAGATCAGGATCGCGAACGTGAACACCTGGAGCAGGTAGTAGAAGACACCGGCGCTCGAACCGGCCGGAAACGTGGCCCGGCCGATCTGGGAAAGGACGGAGACGCTCGCGCTCGGTCGTGCGTGCATCGCGTAGGCGAGGTAGGAGACACCGAGAAACGCGGTGATGGCGATACAACCGAGAATCAGTAGCGTCTGGCCGGCGTTCCGGGACTGCGGCCGCCGAAAGGCGTTGACTCCGTTCGCGATCGACTCGACTCCCGTCAAAGCAGCAGAACCGGACGCGAAGGCACGCAGAAGAACGAAGAGCGTCACCGTGCCCGCGCCGGCGGGAAGCGCGTGCGGGGCCACGGCGTGCGGGCAGTTGCCGGTTGCACACTTGGCCAGTCCGGTACCGATAGTCGCGAAGAGAACGACCAGAAACGCGTATGTCGGCAACGCGAAGATCACGCCTGCCTCGCGCACGCCTCGCAGGTTGACGAGCATGATCGCGATCACGCAGCCGACCGAGAGCTCCACCTCATAGCCGTGCAAAAACTGCGCCGCCGAGGTGATGGCAAAGACGCCGGAGGCAACCGAGACGGCCACGGTCAGGATGTAGTCGGTCAACAGTGATGCTGCCGCGAGCAACGCCGGCGCCACACCAAGGTTCTCTCGCGCCACGACATATGCGCCTCCAGAGCTTTCATACGCGTGCACGGTCTGCCGGTAGGAGAGGGTCACGATCGCGAGCAGCACCGCGATCGCGATCGAGATCGGGATCACGTCGTGCAACGCGGCCACCGAAACCGCGACCAGTACGATCATCGCTTCCTCGGTCGCGTAGGCGACTGAGGAGATCGGGTCGGAGGCGAAGATCGGGAGCGCGAGCCACTTCGGCAGCAGCGTCTCCTCCATCTCCCCGCGTGCCATCGGCCGACCCACAAGCGTGCGCACCATGCGGGAGCGCTTCGGCGCCGCATCGACGACGTGCCGCTCGTAGCGCGGCTCGCGGCTGGGTTCAGCCTGGGACATCCTGGGAGAAGATACGCACCCGGCCTCTTGAGATCTTCTTGAGGGCGGTCGGCCGTGCCTTGAGCATGTCTTAAGGACTGCGGCTCTACCCTCGCCGCGATGTCGACCGAAGAACGGTCAGACGCTCGCGTCGCCTCAGACAGAGGTCAGTTGAATTTGAGTGACCCGCCGCCCCGCATGAACCGGTCGCGGCGGCGACCTGTCGAGTACCGGCGGATCGCCGTCTGCCTCGCGCCCGGCGAAGCATCCGCGAAAGCCGTTCAGGTCGCCTGCACACTCACCGCCGAACGGCACGCCCACATGAGCGTCATTGCAGCGATCGAGATACAACTGGAACTGCCGCTCGAGGCACCGGACGTCGCCGTCGAAGCCGCAGCACACGACGCCGTCCGCGCCGCGCGGGCGATCGCGGAATCCTACGGCGTGCACACGCAGGGCATTGTGCTGCACGCCCGCGACGCCGGTGAGGCGATCGTTGCTGAACTAAGCCAGCGGCGAAGCGAGATCGCCGTCATCGCAGCCAACTGGCCGCAGACAACGCGGCGCAGCCACCTCGTCGGCGGCACAACCGACCACATCCTCAAGCACGCACTCTGCCGCGTGGTGCTTATCGGACAACCGGCCAGCCAAGTCGCCAACGCGCGTGCCCTAAGCAGCGAACCCGTGTTCTACTCCAACCGGGCGAGCGACTACTGGCCAAGCGGCGACTTCATCGACCGCAACTGACAGACGGCTTGGTCGGTCTTAAAGTGGGTGAGTCGCATCGGCGTAGGCAGCGCTCGGCGGCGCGGCGCATGAAACTGCCTACGCCGCACGTCGGGGAATGACCGGAACAGCATCTGAGGCCAGGCGTCGTCTAACTCGCGAGCGGGACAGCCGCGCGCGCACGCCATCGGTCCGGCTCGTGTTCCTCCATCAGCGTCGCCTCGCGTAGGTCGAAGCGCGCGGGCAGCAGGTCTTCGACGCGCTTCGGCACCGCGGCGCGTACATCACGGCACCGGAAATTCCGCAACGTGAGTCAGCTCGAACGAGAAAGGTGTCCGCACCGCGAAGAACTCGCTGAGCGTCTTCAGGTGCCCGTCCGTCAGCGAGTCGCGCGGCACGAA
>JALYLO010000313.1 GCA_030774175.1 Actinomycetota bacterium | reverse complement strand
GATGAAGAAAAGCCTCGCCACCATCCGGCAACGCCGACCGACGAGTTCGAGAAGGGCGATCTGCTGAAGCTCGAGAAGGAAGTGCTCGGGCTGTACGTCTCCGAGCATCCGCTCTCGGCGATCCGCGACCAGCTCCGCCGCAAGTCCGATACGACGATCGGCGAGCTCGAGCGCCGGCGCGACGGCGAGGTGATCACGGTCGGCGGCATCGTCTCCGGCGTCCGTCACATGACGACGAAGCGGGGTGACGCGATGGTGTTCCTGCAGTTCGAGGATGTCACCGGCAGCGTCGAGACGGTCGTCTTCAACCAGACCTATGAGAAAGCGCGTGAGCTCTGTACCTCCGATCGCATCCTGATCGTGAAGGGCCGCATCGACCGCAAGGAGGGAGAGACGAAGCTGGTCGCGCTCGAGCTCTCGGCGTTCGAGGCCGTCGCGGAGAAGCGCGAGGTGCGCCTGAAGATCGACGCGACCAAGGCGGGCGCGGGAACGATCCGTGAGCTCGCGGCGCTGATCAGGGACTTCCCCGGCGAGTCGCCGGTCTACGCCGATCTGACCACCTCCCAGGGGAAGAAGGTCTACGCCTTCGGGCCCCAGTACAAGGTGAAGCCCGCACCGGACTTCTACGCCGAGGTGAAGATGCTGCTCGGCGAGTCGGCTGTGGCATGAACCCGCGGACGGGCTAGGAGCGACCCCCCGAACGGCCAGTAGCGCAAGCCGTTAGCGGTCCGTTAAATCAGTAAATCACCCGGTATAGGGAGAACCGTTTCTCACGTTGTACCGAATAGATCACCGGGAAGGCGAAGATCCAAATGGCAACCGCTGAAATCCACATCCGTCCGAGCGAGCAGGAGCTGGTCGAGCGGTGGCGCGCCGAGGAGCTCGAACGTGCGGGCTATCCGCCTGCGGATGCTGCCAGGCTCGCGACCTGCACCGACGTCGATCTGCATCACGCCGCCGAGCTGCTCGCCAAGGGCTGCTCGGTCGAGCTTGCGCTGCTGATCCTGTTCTAGGAAGCAGCCGGAGCCTGCTCCAGCCGACTGGTTGGGCAGAATCAGCCCGTGGTCTTCGCCTACATCCCGTCGCCGCACACCGGCATCGTCCACCTGGGGCCGCTGCAGCTGCACATGTACGGGTTGACGCTGCTCGTCGCGATCCTCGCGGCGGTCTGGCTCACCGGCCGTCGCTGGACTGCGCAGGGAGGCGACTGGGACCTCGTTACCCGCGTCGCGGTCTGGGGCGTCGCCTTCGGTGTCGTCGGCGCCCGCCTCTACCACGACATCACCTCGTGGAACGAGGTACCGACCCCGAAGTGGCAGGGGATCTTCGAGGTCTGGAAGGGCGGGCTCGGCGTCTGGGGCGGGATCGCCCTCGGCGCGCTCGTCGGGGCCGTCGTCATCCGCCGCTCCGGCGCGAGCGCGGCGCGGTTTGCCGACGCGGCCGCGCCCGGGATCCTGCTCGCACAGGGGATTGGCCGCATCGGCAACTGGTGGAACCAGGAGCTCTACGGCAAGCCCACGAAGCTGCCGTGGGCGCTGAAGATCGACACGGCGCACCGCCCTTTCGCGCACCTCAATCAGGCGACCTATCACCCGACCTTCCTCTACGAGCTGCTCTGGGACCTGCTCGGAGTCGCCGTCCTGCTCCTCGTCGCCCGTCGCTTTCGGATCCGGCCGCCGGCGCTCTTTGCGCTCTACGTCGTCTGGTACACGTTCGGCCGCTTCTTCGAGGAGCTGCTGCGGATCGACCCGTCTCACCATTTCGCCGGGCTGCGCCTGAACGCGTGGGTCTCGATCGTCTGCTTCGTCGTCTCGGCGGCTTTCTTCCTCTGGTGGCAGTTCTTCCGTCGCGAGCCCGGCACGGGCCTGCGCGAGCCGCGCGTGCCCAAGGGACCCGCGATGGCGGTGCCGAAGGGCCGCGTCCGGTAACGCCAGTACGCTGACGCAGTGCCGGTGTCCGTCCGTGAGCTCGAGCTGGACCTCGACGCCTTCGAAGGGCCGTTCGACCTGCTGCTCTCGCTCGTGCTCCGCGAGGAACTTCCCCTCCAGGAGGTCGACCTCGCCGAGATCGTGCTCGCATTCGTCGGGCACCTGGAGGCGAAAGGCGAGCTCGACCTCGACGCCTGCGGCGAGTTCCTTGTGCTCATCTCCTCGCTGCTCGAGCTGAAGGCGCGCGCGATGTTTCCCGAGGAGGAGGCGGAGCTCTCCGAACTCGAGCCCGAGGCGGCAGCCGAGGAGCTCGCGCGGCGCCTCGCCGAGTACCGGCGCGCGAAGGAAGCCGCCGGGTGGTTGCTCGAGCGTCTCAGGGAGCGCCGCGACGTCTACTTCCGCACAGGCCCGGCTCCGTTTGCACCGAAGCCCGAGCGCAAGCTCGCGCCGCAGGAGCCGCTGAAGCTCGCCGACGCGTTGCGGGGTCTGGCCGTCGAGCCGCCGGCCCCCTCGACTGCGCACATGGGGGTTCGCTACCCGCCTGTCTCCCAGTTCCTCGACCGCTGGCGCGCACTGCTGCGCCGTCGCGCCCGCATCGACTTCGACCAGGAGGTACTCGGTCTCTCCCGCGTCGAGGTCGCGGTCGCCTTCCTGGCACTCCTGGAGCTGCGCAAGCAAGACGAGATCGCGATTGCGCAAGCCGGCCCGTTTGCCCCGATAAGGATTTCCCGCGCCGACGCAGAAAGGACCCTCTCGTGGACCGCACACTCCGCCTGATCCCCACCGACTCGACTCCCGCCGCCGAACTGGCGCGGACGATCGAGGCGCTGCTCGTCGTGGCATCAGCGCCGCTCCCCATCGAGGAGCTCGCCTCCGCAGCCGAGGTCGACCCCTCGCAGGTCGAGCAGGCGATCGAGTTGCTCGGCGAGCGCTTCGCCGAAGGGCGCAGCGGGATCGTGCTCGAGCACGTGGCAGGCGGTTGGGCCTTCCGGGCCGCCGCCGCGGCAGCCGACGCCTGTGCGCGCCTTTTCGACAAGCCGGCCGAGAAGGGTCTCTCGCAGGCCGCACTCGAGACGCTCGCGATCGTCGCCTACCTCGGGCCCGTCTCGCGCCCCGAGATCGCGCGCATCCGCGGGGTCAACGTCGACGGTGTCGTCGCCGGCCTCGCCGAGCGTGGCCTCGTCTCCGAGGGCGGCCGAGACGACGAGTTCGGTGCCATTCGGTACCGCACGACGAAGCTCTTCGAGCGCTGCTTCGGGCTCGAATCCCTCGCCGCGCTCCCGCGCGTCGACGACCTCGGCGACGACGTCGCGCAGATCCGCCGGCGCCTCGAAGCGGTCGCCGAGCAGCGCCTCGCCTAGCAAACGCCGGCTGAACCTGGTTCGCGGCCGGTCGCCCGCGGCTAACCAGGTTCGATGGGTTGCTTGCGCCTCAACGCTTGGCTCGCAGGCGCGGGCTTGATCCCTGATGCGAGCCGAGTTTGCCCGCGTGTTGAACGCAAACGGTGTGGGACTCGCGGCTTACGCGCCCGTCGAACGTCGCAAGCGTCAGCGTGACCTCGTACTCACCGGCGGCCGGGTAGCGGTGGACGGGCGCCGGGCCCACGGACGTTGCGCCGTCGCCGAAGTCCCAGGCGCGCCAGGCGATCCCTACCTGGCCGGGATCGTGAGAGCAGTCGAGGAGTTGGATCGTGTCCGACGTCGAGGGCTCGCGCGGGCTGACGGTGAAATTGGCGACGGGCTTGATGGGTGCCACAGGGCTCTCCTTTGACGGTGGTAGGACTCCGACATACCTGACCTGAAGCCGCCCACAAAGCGCTAACTGCGCCTGCTCTCCGCTCGTGCTCGCTGCTACGTTCGCCCACCACGATGGACTTTCGACTCCTCGGCCCACTCGAGGTGCGTTCGCACGGTCGATCCCTGCCGCTGGGCGGCCCAAGGCAGCGAGGAGTGCTCGCGATGCTGCTGCTCCACGTCAATCAGGTGGTCTCGATAGACCGGTTGATCGACGAGCTGTGGGGCGAGCGGCCGCCGAAGACGGTCGAGGCGTATATCCAGAACTGCATCTCCCGTCTGCGCGTCGTGCTCGGGCGGGAGCTGATCGAGACACGGCCGCCCGGCTACGTGCTGAAGGTCGACGCCGGCAGCGTCGATGCGCTTCGCTTCGAGCAGTCGCTGGAAGCAGCGCGAGAGCTCGAGCCGCCCGAGCGGGCGGCGGCGCTCCGTGAGGCGCTCGCGCTCTGGCGCGGCCCGCCTCTTGCCAATTTTGCGTTCGAGCGCTTCGCGCAGAGCGAGATCTCCAGGCTGGACGAGCTCCGCCTCGCCGCGCTCGAGCTCCGTCTCGACGCGGAGCTCGAACTGGGACGCCATGAGGCGATCCTCGGCGAGATCGAGGCGCTTGCACGGCGGCACCCGGCGCGCGAGCGCCTGCGGTACCTGCAGATGCTTGCGCTCTACCGTGCGGGTCGTCAGCGCGACGCGCTGCGGGTCTACCAGGAGGCGCGGCTCGAGCTCATCGAGGACTTCGGCCTCGAGCCGGGCGAGAGTCTCCGCGCGCTCGAGCGCATGATCATTGCGCACGATCCGGCGTTGCAGCCCGCATCCGCAGCGTCCGAGGAAGGGTCCCGAGACGAGCTCGAGAAAGATGTCGTCGTCCTGATGATCGAGCTCGTCGTCGCCGACGAACCGGAGCGCGCGTCGCCTCGCGGACTCGCGGCGGCGTCGCTCGCTGAGCTCGCGGTGATCGTCGAACGGCACGACGGCTCGCTCATGCAACTCCTGGCGGAGGAGGTCGTCGCAATCTTCGGCAAGCCTCGTGCCCACGACGACGACGTCTCGAGAGCGCTGGATGTCGCCGTCGAGGCTCGCGCCCGGCTGCCTGCCGGGATCGCCGTCCGAGCCGCAGTCGAGCGTGTGGCCGGGCTCGGAGAGGGATCGGGGCCGCTGAACACGGTGAGACGGCTCCTGGGGACTGCGGGTCCCGGCGATCTCTTGCTCGGAGCATCCGCGCTGCGGCTCGTTCCCGCTGCGGTCGACGTCGTTCCGCACGGATCGGGCGGGGACTACCGCGTCCTCCGCTTCGATCCGCGCGCCGAACCGTTCGTGCGACACCTCGACGCGCCGCTGGTCGGGCGCGTCTCGGAGCTCGACCAGCTCGAGGCCGCGTTCGGCGCGGTCGTCGGAAGCCGATCTCCACGCCGTGTCGTCCTGCTCGGCGAGGCGGGTATCGGCAAGACCCGGCTCGCGCGCGAGCTGGTAGCCCGCATTCGACCGGTCGCACAGGTCTTGACAGGTCGCTGCGTGTCGTACGGCGAGGGGGCGGCCTTGCTTCCGCTGCTCGAGATCCTCGAGCAGGTCGGGCGCGTCGAGTTGGTGCTCGCGGGCGAACCTGACGCGGATCGCGTGGCCGCGCTGCTGCACGAGCGGTCACTGTCCGACAAGAGCGAAGGCTTCTGGGCAGTGCGACGCCTACTCGAGGCGGTCGCGGGCGAACGTCCGTTGGTCGTCGTCTTCGAGGACGTTCACTGGGCCGCTCCCACCTTCCTCGATCTCGTCGAGTACCTCACCGGCTGGGCTGCCACTTCGCTTCTGTTGCTCTGCGTCGCACGACCGGAACTTCTCGAGTCGCGGCCCGAGTGGCGTGACGACGCGATCTTCCTCGGCCCGATGTCGGATCCCGACGCCCACGAGCTGGTCGCCGCGCTGCCGGAGCAGGCCGCCCTCGAGACACCCGCGGTCGCTGGGGCGGTCCGGGCGGCCGAAGGCAACCCGTTGTTCCTCGAGCAGCTGATTTCGTTCAGTGCCGAGGACGCGGTCGGATCGGTCCCGCCGACGCTCGGAGTGCTGATCGCGAGCCGTCTCGACCGGCTGCCCAGGGACGAGCGGGTCGTGCTCGAGCGTGCCTCGGTCGTCGGGCGCGAGTTCTGGCGCGCCGCGGTCGAGGCCGCCTCGCCCGACGACGAGCGCGCGGCCGTCGGCGGAGCGCTGATAGCGCTCGTACGGCGACAGCTCGTTCATCCGGAGCGGGCCTTGCTGTCGGGCGAAGACGGCTTTCGTTTCCATCACGTCCTCATCCGCGATGTGGTCTACGCGAGCATCCCCGAGGGATCGCTGGCAAAGCTGCACGAGTCGGTCGCGCGCTCGCTGGACGGCCGGGGTCTCGAGCTCGACGAGCTTGTCGGGTATCACCTCGAACGGGCGGCGCTGCTTCGCGCGTCAAGCGGCAACCCGAGTCCTGAGCTGGCGCAAGAGGCCGGCCGCCGTCTCGGTTCGGCGGGCATTCGCGCGCTGAAGCGCGTCGACGCGAGTGCCGCAACCGACCTTTTGGCCCGCGCGACCGCGCTCCTGCCGGACGACGGGGCGAAGCTCGAGCTCGAGTGGGCACTGGCGGCGGCGGTCAAGTTCTCGGGTGACCAGACGCGGGCCGAGGCGCTCCTCGAGGCGGTCGCGCAGAGAAGCGCCGCCTACGGCGACGCCCGCATCGAGTTTCGAGCGAGAATCGAGCAGGTCTGGCGGCGGCTCGTCCGGGGCGTGCAGTCCCCGACCGACGCCCTGGATCTGCTCGACCGCGCCAGGGTGGTGCTCGAAGCAGCCGGCGACGACTACGGGCTCGGCCGGGCTTGGCACTTCACGGCTGCGGTGGAGGGCGTCTACGAGTTCCGGTACGCGGATGCCGAGGCGGCGGCGATCCGGGCCCGCTACCACTACGAGCGGAGCGGTTCCGCGGCCGGCCTCTCGATCTCTCTCCTGGCGGTCGCTGCTCATCGCGGACCGACTCCTGCACGCAAGGCGATCACCCGCTGTGAAGAGTTCCTGACGCAGGCCGGGACGCCCGTGTGGGAGAGCTTCGTCCTTCCCTCCCTGGCCGCGGTCGAGGCGATGGACCGGCGCTTCGATAGCGCGCGAGGGCACCTGGCGGAAGCCCTGATCCGACGGAAGGAGTTTTCGGACACCGGCACGATCGTCACGAGCTGGTCGGCGGTCGCAGCAGAGGTCGAGCTGCTGGCCGGCGATCCGGAGAGGGCCGAAGAGATCCTCGTTGTCGCGTGCGACGCGCTGCGGAACGCGGGCGAGTCCGAATGGCTGGCGACGAACACGGCTCTACTCGCCGAAGCGCAGTATCGGCAGAAACGCTTCGAAGAGGCACTCTCGACGAGCGGCACGGCGCTGGCAATCGCACCACCGGGGCACCTGACGTCGGGATCTGTCGCGCGGCGGGTGCAGGCGAAGGCGCTTGCGCGTGTCGGCCGGCTGGGCGAGGCCGAGCTGGTCGCGTCGGAGACGCTCGAGCTGTTGGCGCACACGGACGTGCTCGACGAGCGCGGTGAGGCCTTCGTCGCCTCGGCCGAGGTGCTTGCGCTCAAGGGCGCGGACGACGCGGCCGCGGAGAGGTGGGGAGAAGCCCTGTCTCTCTTCGAGCAAAAAGGGAATGTCGTCTCGGCTGAGCGAGTGCGTCGCTCGGTTTTCGGCTCCGGCTAGGCAGCGAGGGAGCCCCGGGCGGGGCTCCCTGCGGCGGCCTCTCAACAGGTCGGTGGGCACAAGTGCGCCGGTGCATTGACGCTTGCGCTCCTTGCCGAGCCGTCGACGCCCGCTGCCTGCAGCGCCGAGGCTGCGACCGCGACGACGACGGCGAGCATCGCTGTGACGCGGCGTCCACGCGAAAGTACCCGCTGCATGTGTCTCACCTCCTTTCGCATCGCTGCAGGCGAGCGTCGAAGGCGCCGGAAACGGATCGCTCACGGCCGACCAACGGGCCGCTCACGTTAAGCGGGCGTCTCTAGCTTCGAGATCCGGCGAGTGGCAGCTTCGGGATGAGCCTAGGGAGCCTCTGCATCCATTGACCGCCCACGCCGGTGCGGCGGTGGGCGGCCGCACCGGCTGGTGGTTCGTCAGACACACTGCCGGCATGCGCCTCAACGCCTGGCTCGCCCGCGCGGGGGTCGCCTCCCGACGCAAGGCCGACGAGCTGATCAAGGCCGGGCGCGTCACCGTCAACGGCGAGCCGGGCCAGCTGAACACCTTCGTGCGGCGCACCGACGAGGTGAGCCTCGACGGCACTCCGCTCGTGCAGCAGACGCTGGCCTACGTCCTCCTCCACAAGCCCGCGGGTGTCGTCACGACCGCGAGCGACCCGCAGGGGCGCACAACCGTCGTCGACCTCGTCGACCATCCCAACCGGGTGGTGCCGGTCGGCCGGCTCGACGCAGACACGACCGGTGCGCTCCTCCTGACCAACGACGGTGAGCTCGCGCACCGACTCGCGCACCCCAAGTACGAGGTCGCCAAGGTCTACGTCGCCGAGGTGTGGGGGCAGCCGACCGACGGCACCCTGCGCAAGCTCGCCGAGGGCGTGAAGCTCGAGGACGGCAAGACGGCGCCGGCGCAGGTGAGACGCGTCGAAGGCGCCACCGTCGAGCTGACGATCCACGAGGGCCGAAACCGTCAGGTGAAGCGCATGCTCGAAGCCGTCGGCCACCCCGTGCAGCGCCTCCACCGCAGTGCCTACGGGCCGCTGACGCTCGAAGGGCTCGAGCCCGGCGCGTGGCGCGAACTCGAGCCCTCCGAGGTGGAGCAGTTGCGTGCTGCTAGCCCTGCGGGCCGACGAGATCGCTCATCGGCGTGACGTTCGCGGTGTCGCACGTGAACGCGAGGCAGCCGAGGTTCCAGCCGCCCTCGATCGTGGCGAGCACCGAGTAGTGGTTGTACGCGACGTTCGACTGCCGCGCTGAGTGGTCGGAGTGAGAGATGACGACTCCGAGCACATGCCCGCCGCCCGGATTGGCGTCGCAGCAACCGCTCGTGTCACCGAAGCCGAACGGCCCGCTGCCGGTGAAGTCGCTCTCGTCCCAGACGACGAAGATCGCCGAGTTGCCGTTCCAGGCCGGGGACGAGGTGATGTCGTTCACGAGACCCTTCAGGAACGTGTCGCCCAGCGCGATGATGCTTTGCTCGTTGGAGAAGTCGCACGGGTTGGCGTGCGTGTCGGCGATCCCGTGCAT
>JALYLO010000312.1 GCA_030774175.1 Actinomycetota bacterium | reverse complement strand
ATCGATTCGAGATCGAGCGGCTGATCGAGATCCAGGCGCCGCCCGACGCCGAGACGCATCACTGGTACTCGTACGTGACGGCGGAATGGGCGAAGAAGTGGCCGTGCGAGGAGATCTGGGTCGCGCGTAAGCGCGCTTAAGCTGTGCAGTGCGGAAGCGCGCTTGAGCTGTGCAGTGCGGAAGCGCGCTTAAGCTGTGCTGTGCGGAAGCGCGCATGAGCTGTGCTGTGCGGAACCGCGCATGAGCTGCGGTGCGAAAGCGCGCATGAGCCGTGCAGTGCGCAAGCGCGCGTGAGCTCTTCGCCCGCACCACCGCTGATCCTCGCATCGACCTCGCCGCAGCGGCGCGCGATCCTGACGCAACTCGGCCTGCCGTTCGAGGTGGTTGCGCCCGCCTACGACGAGCAGCCTGGAACGGGCCCCCTCGAGCGCGCGGAGGGAAAGGCGCGGTCGGTCGAGGGTGGGGGGCGGCCCGTCCTCGGCGTCGACACGGAGGTGCTCCTTGACGGCGAGCTGCTCGGGAAGCCCGTGAACGCCACCGAGGCGGAGGCGATGCTGGAGTCGCTTGCAGGGCGGACGCACGATGTCGTCTCGGGCCTGTGCCTGCGCACGCCGACCTGGGAAGAGCTGCACACGGCGACGACGCTCGTCACGTTCCGCCCGCTCACTCCACGCGACCTCGCCCGCTACGTTGCAGCAGGCGAATGGGAGGGACGCGCAGGCGCTTACGCGATCCAGGGTCTCGGTGTGAGCCTCGTCGAGCGGATCGAGGGTGACTTCCTGAACGTGGTCGGTCTGCCGGCCGCGCTGCTCGTCGGGTTGCTCGCGCGCCGCTTCGCGGGCGTCTACGGGTTCGGCTGAGCCGCGAGAGGGTTGATCTAGGCCGCCAGCAGCGCGATTCCGGCGAAGACGAGCACCGACCCGGCTAGACGCGTCCGCGACACCCGCTCGGCGAGCAGCCGTCCGGCGAGGGCGGTCGCGATCACCACGGAGGATGAGCGAACCGCGAGCACCGCGGCCGCGCTGCCGTGTCGCAGGGCGAGCAGTCCGAAGGTGAACGAGCCGAGATTCGCGAGGCCGGCGGCGACGACAGCCCAGCCGAACTCGCGGCGAATCGCGCGCACGCCGACGAGCGGCGGATAGACGACGCACGGCCCGACGAGCGTCAGCACGAAGTAGGTCAGCGCGCCCGCCCGGTGGATGCCGGCCCGGTCGACGAGGGTGTACGCCGCGATCGTCGCGGCGATCGTCGCCGTCCAGACGAGCGCGGCCGCATCGCCCCGTGCGCTCAGGCCGCGGACGAGCACGACCCCCGCCGCGACGAGCAGGACGCCGGCCACCTCCGCAGCCGACGCGCGGTGCCCCAGCCTCGTCACCGCGAAGCCGAGCACGAGCACCGGCGCGATGCCTCGCGTCAGCGGATAGACGAACGAGACCTCGCTCCGCCGGTAGGCGGTTGCGAGCGCCACCACATAGAGCGACTCGAGGACCGTGGAGGCAATCGCGTATGGCCAGACCGACCGGTTCGCGTGCCACCAGACGAGCGCGAACGGCAGCGCCACCACCACCGAGACGAGAAAGGTCGCAGCCATTGCGGCCTGCACGTCCTTCGCCCGGCCGAGCAGGAGGTTCCACACCGCGTGGAGCACCGCGCTCCCCAGGGCGAGAATCAGGGATGCGAGCGGCAAGTGGCTAGAGTGCAACGCTGGTCGACATGGGCATCTTCAATTACCTCACAGGCTTCGGCGGCCGCGACATGGCCGTCGACCTCGGGACGGCCAACACGCTCGTGTACGTACGCGGGCGCGGCATCGTGCTCTCCGAGCCGTCGGTCGTCGCGCTCGACCAGCGCACGGGCGAGGTTCACGCCGTCGGCCTCGAGGCCAAGCGCATGATCGGCCGCACGCCCGGCACGATCAGCGCGATCCGCCCGCTGAAGGACGGCGTGATCGCCGACTTCGACGTGACCGAGCAGATGCTCCGCCACTTCATCCAGAAGGTGCACCAGCACCGGTTCGCGCATCCGCGCGTCGTCGTGTGCGTTCCCTCCGGCGTCACCGGTGTCGAGAAGCGGGCGGTCGAGGAGGCGACATTGAGCGCCGGCGCCCGCAAGGCGTACCTGATCGAGGAGCCGATGGCGGCCGCGATCGGCGCAGGCCTGCCCGTCGCCGAGCCGACCGGGAACATGATCGTCGACATCGGAGGCGGCACGACCGAGGTGGCGGTGATCTCCCTCGGGGGCATCGTCGTGTCGCAGTCGCTTCGCGTCGGCGGCGACGAGATGGACGAAGCGGTGATCAACCACATCAAGCGTGAGTACAAGCTGCTGATCGGGCAGCAGACCGCAGAGGAGATCAAGCTCGAAGTGGGCTCTGCCTTCGCGATGAAGGAAGAGGTGCAGGCCGAGGTCCGCGGCCGCGACATGCTCAGCGGTCTTCCGAAGACGGTCATCCTCTCGAGTGAGGAAGTGCGGCACGCGCTCGAGGAGCCCGTCAACCAGATCATCGACGCGATCAAGTCGACGCTCGACAAGACGCCGCCCGAGCTCGCCGCAGACATCATGGACCGCGGGATCGTGCTCGCCGGCGGCGGCGCACTGTTGCAAGGGCTCGACGAGCGCCTGCGGCACGAGACGCACATGCCGGTACACCTCGCCGAATCGCCGCTGACCTGTGTCGCCGTCGGTTCCGGCCGCAGTCTCGAGGAGTTCGACGCGATCCACCGCAGCTCCCGCGCGCGCGCCCGCTCGCGCAACGGCCGCCGCTACTGAGGCTTGACAGGGCACGAGCGGTAAGCGTAGACTTACGTAAGTCATGGCTTACGGAAAGGTGATGGATGCGCTAGGTGACCCGACGAGGCGGGCGGTCTTCGACCGGCTGCGCTCGGGCCCGCGGTCGGTCGGCGAGCTCGCAGACGGATTGCCGGTCAGCCGCCCCGCGGTCTCCCAACACCTGCGCGTCTTGAAGGAGGCGGGCCTCGTCGCCGAACAGCGCGAGGGCACGAAGCGGATCTACGAGCTTTCCCCGCGCGGGCTCGTGGAGCTGCGCGCCTACTTCGAACAGTTCTGGTCACAGGCGCTCGACGCCTACAAGGAGGCGGCCGAGAGGAAGGAAGGCAGACGATGACGGTTGGGACGAGGGACCTGACGATCCGCAAGACACTCCGCGTCGACGTGCAAGTCGAGCGCGCGTTCGAGGCGTTCACCGCCGGCTGGCGCGAGTGGTGGCCGATCGAGACGCACTCGCTGGCGGGCGGTGAGGTATCGATCGACTGGCGCGTCGGCGGCACCGCGTCGGAGCTCGTCGAGGGCACGTGGGTCAACTGGGCCGACATCCTCGAGTACGACCCGCCACACGGCGTTGCGCTGCGCTGGCGCGTGAACGCGGAGAAGCCAGCGACCGAGCTGCGCGTGCGCTTCGAGCCCGACGGCGGCGGGACGCGGGTCGAGCTCAGCCACGGGGGCTGGGAGTCCTATCTCGACGGCGGGAGCGAGGAGCAGGCGGGCTACACGAGTGGTTGGGATACCGTGCTCGGCCACTACACGGCCTACCTCGAAGCGTGATCTGAGAGAGCGGGCGGGGCGGGGAGGAAGCTTCCCGCCCCACCTGCCGCCGTCCATGCCGCTACGCTTGCCGCAGTGCCACGCAACCGGACCGTCCGCCTCGCGGTCCTGGGCTCGTCTGTCCAGCGCACCGCCGCCTCCGGCTATTCCTCGAGTCGCTCCAGCGCCCTCAAGCGCCGGATCGTCGTGGGCGGCCTGGTGCTGCTCTCGCTCGTGCTGATCACGGTCTCGTTCCGCTCGACCGCGCTCGACGGCGCCCAGGGCACGGTCGCCGGGATCCTGCGGCCCTTCGAGGTGGCCGCCGATCGGGTCTCGCGTCCCTTCCGCGACACCGTCGGGTGGGCGCACGGCCTCATCAGTGCGAAGCAGGAGAACAAGAAGCTCCGCAAGCAGGTCGAGGATCTGCGCCAGCAGGTGATCCAGGACGAGTCGGCGGTCCAGGAGAACGTGCACCTGAAGGCGCAGCTTCGCTACCAGGGGCCGGCGTCGATCCGCGACTTCGCGCGCGTCGGAGCCGCGATCCTCACGAATCCGCAGAGCCCGATCGACCAGAGCGTGACGATCGCGGCCGGCTCCGGGGAGGGGCTCGCGCCGGGCAACGTCGTGGTCGACCCGTCCACCGGCGGCCTCGTCGGCACAGTCGACCGCGTGCGGGCGAGCGTCGCACGCGTGACACTCCTGACCGACGGCCAGAGCGCCGTTACCGCCACCGACCTCACCTATCCGGCCGCGGTCGGCGTGATCAAGCGCGGCGGCGGTGGCAGCGACGTGCTCATTCTCGATCGCGTCTCGAAGGGCGCTTACGTCGGCGTCGGCGACACGGTGATCACAGCCGGCACGCTTGGCAAAGGCGCGCTGCCGTCGAAGTTCCCGCACGGCATTCCGGTCGGAACGGTGTCGAGCGCATCGAACAACGACGTCAATGCGTTCAAGAACATCCAGGTCGAGCCGCTGGTCGACTTCTCGGCGCTCCAGTCCGTGGTCGTCCTGGTTTCCAAGCGCTGATGGATGGCATCAAGGCCGCTCTCCTGCTCTTCGTCGTTGCGCTGCTCCAGCTCGCCGTGCTGACGGAGTACGGCGCCTTCCGCACTGCGAGCATCGTTCTCGTCGCGCTGCTCTCGCTGGCGCTCCTCCGCGGCTCGATCTTCGGTGCCGTCGCCGGCTTCGGCATCGGCCTTCTGCTGGACATCGCGACGCTGGGCACGCTGGGCTTGTCGTCACTCCTCCTCACGGTCGGCGGATTCTGGATCGGCCGCTACGGCGAGACGACCGCGCGCGACCGGTTCCACGCGCCGTTTCTCTCCGTCGCAGTCGTTACGGGCCTCTTCGCGTTCGGTCAGCTCGCGCTCCAGTTCCTCCTCGGTGAGCCGGCGCCGGCCGGCCTCGTCGCGGCCGGCCTGCCGCTCGGCTTGCTGCTCAACCTGCTGCTGACGCTGCCGGTCTACGCGCTCGTGCGCCGGATGTTCCCGCCGCCCGAGTTGGGTGACCGCGTCCGAGAGGTGCGGCTCCTTGGCTAGCGCGAACGCCTCTAACTCGGGCAGGTTCCTGCCGGGCGACGCACGGACGGCGGAGCCGTACCGGCTGACGCCGCAGCTTGCGTTTCGCGTCGCCATCCTCGCGTTCCTCGCGCTGGCCATCTTCGGGCTGCTCTTCCTGCGCTTGTGGGCACTCGAGGTGCTCTCCGGCGACCGCTACCTCGCGCAGGCGAACGACAACCGCGTCCGCAGCGTGCGGCTGGAGGCGCCGCGCGGTCCCGTGCTCGACCGGTATGGCCGCCTGCTCGTTACGAACGTTCCGGGCACGCGCGTCGAGCTATGGCCGGCCGACCTCCCGAAGAGCTGGCCTGCGCAGCGCAAAGAGCTGCGCGCGCTCGCCGAGATCACCGGCGTCACGGTGAAGGAGATGCTGGCGCAGATGCGTCGCCATGACCAGGATCCGCTGGCGCCAATCGTCGTGCAGAACGGCCTGCACCAGGACCAGATCTTCTTCCTCCAGGAGCACGCCGCCGACTTCCCCGGCGTGCGGTTGCAGGACAGCTACCTGCGCAAGTACCCCTACCAGTCGCTTGCCGCACAGGTGCTCGGCTACGTCGGGCAGATCTCGCCGGACGAGTACAAGCAGCTGAAGCGCAAGGGCTACGTCCCGACGGACTCGATCGGCCAGGCCGGCATCGAGTCGACCTACGACACCTACCTGCGCGGGAAGGACGGCAAGGCGCAGCTGACCGTC
>JALYLO010000311.1 GCA_030774175.1 Actinomycetota bacterium | reverse complement strand
GAAGCGCTCGACGACGATCGTCCGGTCCGACGGCACCGCGCCTGTCGCGTCGTGCTGCTCGCGCAGGAATGTCATCAGGTTGCGCGCCGCTCGCTCGTCCAGGTGGTACTCGCCACGCAGCCGCTCGTGCGCCTTCGCGTCCGTCAGCGCGGAAAGCTCGCGCGACGCGGCGCCGATCTTCTGGCCGAGCTCGAACGGGCGGCCCACGCCTTCGCCCTTCCAGAACGGCACGGCGCCGGGCACGCCGGGTGCCGGCGAGACGAGCACCTGGTCCCGCGTGATCTCCTCGATCCGCCAGGTCGATGCGCCGAGCAGGAAGGTCTGGCCCGCGCGCGCCTCGTAGACCATCTCCTCGTCGAGCTCGCCGACTCGACCGCCGCCGCCGACGAGGAACACGCCGAAGAGGCCTCGGTCGGGGATCGTGCCCGCATTGGTCACCGCGAGGCGCTTCGCGCCGTCGCGCGCTCGGATCACGCCGCCCGTGCGATCCCACACGATCCGCGGACGCAGCTCGGCGAACTCGTCGGAGGGGTAGCGACCGGCAAGCATGTCGAGCACGTTGTCGAACTGTTGCCGCGATAGATCGCGGAAGGGATACGCGCGCGTCACGAGCTCGTAGAGGTCATCACTAGCGATTTCTGTGTCAGCAGAAATCGCGACGATCTGTTGCGCGAGCACGTCGAGCGGGTTGCGCGGGATCTTCGTCTCTTCGATGTCGCCCTCGCGCATCGCGCGCGCGACGACGGCAGACTCGAGCAGGTCGGCGCGGAACTTCGGAAAGATGCGCCCCTTCGAGACCGCCCCCAGCTCATGGCCGGCCCGGCCGATGCGCTGCAGGCCGCGCGCGACCGACTTCGGCGACTCGACCTGGATCACGAGGTCGACGGCGCCCATGTCGATGCCGAGCTCGAGGCTCGACGTTGCGACAAGGCACGGGATGCGCCCGGCCTTCAGATCCTCCTCGACGATCTGCCGCTGCTCGCGCGCCAGCGAGCCGTGGTGTGCGCGTGCGACCTCCCGCAGAGGCCGGTCCGGGTCGCCGGCCTGGTTTGCGAGCTCGTTCAATCGCAGGGCGAGCCGCTCGGCGAGGCGGCGGTTGTTGACGAACACGATCGTCGAGCGGTGCTCGTCGACGAGCCGCAGGATCTCCGGGTAGATCGACGGCCAGATCGAGTTGGCACCGCCCTCGGTCGAGGTCAGGAGTGCGCTCCCGTCCGCCTCCGACGGATTTTCATATGCGATCGTCTGCCCGAGCTCGCGTAGGTCCTCGACGGGGATCACGACCTCGAGGTCGAGCTCCTTCCTCGTCCCGGCGTCGACGAGGACGATCTCGCGCGCGCCGCTCACGAACCTGCCGATCTCCTCGAGTGGCCGTTGCGTCGCGGAGAGGCCGATCCGCTGCGGCGGCTTTTCGCACAGCGCTTCGAGGCGCTCCACCGAGATCGCGAGGTGAGCACCGCGCTTGGTGCCTGCAATCGCATGTACCTCGTCGAGGATCAACGTCTCGACGCCCCGCAACGTCTCGCGGGCCTGCGACGTGAGCATCAGGTAGAGCGACTCGGGCGTCGTGATCAGGATGTCCGGCGGCTCCTTCAGCAGCTCGCGCCGTTCCCTCTGCGGCGTGTCGCCGGTCCGCACCGCAACCCTCAAGTCCGACTGGAGTCCTGCGAGCGGGCCGCGCAGGTTGCGCTCGATGTCGTAGTTCAGCGCCTTCAGCGGCGAGACGTAGAGCGTGCGGACTCCCCGGCCCGGCGTCTGGTGCAGCCTGTCGATCGCGTACAGGAACGCCGTCAGCGTCTTGCCCGAGCCGGTCGGCGCCTGGATCAGGACGTGCGACCCGCCCGCGATCGCCGGCCAACCCTGCACCTGCGCCGGCGTCGGCGCGGCGAAGGTGCGCTCGAACCAGGCCCGCGTCTCGGGCGAGAAGACTGCCAGCGGGTCCATCGCTCCAGGTTATCCCCGGCGGTCTAGGTCGTAGAACCGTTGCGGCCACTGCACGCTGTGATCTTCTCAGGCCACTCATAGGAATGCCCTCTACTGTTGGCGCCATGACCGAGAACAGCTACACACGCCGCAGCTCGCTCACCCGGTTGGGCGGCCTCCTCGTCGCCGCCGCCGGCGGCGGTGCCCTGGTCGCGCGCGACGCCGAAGGCGGCAACCGCGCGGTCGAGACCGGCGCCGTCCAGTGCGTCCTCACGCCTGAGCTGACCGAGGGCCCGTACTACATCGCAGGCGAGAAGGTGCGGCGGGACATCCGGGAAGGCCATCCGGGAACGCTCCTGACACTCGAGCTGACCGTCTTGAACGCTTCCACCTGCTCGCCGATCAAGGGCGCCGCCGTAGACATCTGGCACGCGGACGCCGCGGGCAACTACTCCGCGTTCGGTCCGGACACGTCAAGTCGAACCTTCCTGCGTGGCACCCAGAAGACGAGCTCGAAGGGCCTCGCCGAGTTCGCGACCATCTACCCCGGCTGGTACTCCGGCCGCGCGGTCCACATCCACGTCAAGGTGCACGTGGGCGGCAGCGTCGTGCACACAGGGCAGCTCTTCTTCCCGGGCGCACTGACGGCCGCGGTCTACAAGGCGAAGCCGTACGCGTCGCGCGGAAACCCCGACACGCCGAACGCCCGCGATTCGATCTACGTGAACGGCGGCAAGGCCGGGCTGCTCGCGCTGAAGCGCAGCGGCGCCGGTTACGTGGGGTCGATCGCGATGGGCGTGCACAAGTAGGAACGCAGGCCAGAGGCTTAGGCTGCGCCCGTGACGTACTCGATCGTCGCGCGGGACCCGTCGACGGGGGAGCTTGGAGTCGCTGTCCAGTCGCAGGCGTTCAACGCCGGTGCTGCGGTGCCCTGGGCGCGCCCCGGCGTGGGAGCGATCGCAACCCAGTCGTTCACCGATCGCCGGTACGGCTGGGCCGGTCTCGAAGGGCTCGAGCAGGGCACCGGGCCGGCCGGGGTGCTCGAGCGTCTCCGCGCCGACGACGAGCTACCCGAGCTCCGCCAGGTCGGGATGATCGACGCGCAGGGCCGCGTCGCGCAGCACACCGGCGAGCGATGCGTCCCGTGCGCCGGCGACGCCGCCGGAGAGAACTGGGCGGCGCAAGGAAACATGCTCGCGTCCGTGTCGGCGTGGCACGAGATGGGTGCCGCCTTCGAGCAGGCGCGAGGAACGCTGGCGCGACGACTGCTCGCTGCGCTCGAGGCGGCAGAAGCGACGGGTGGCGACTGGCGCGGGCGAGGAGGCGCGGGGATCGTCGTCGTCCCCGCGAGCGGTGGCCCGTGGGAGCGGGTGATCGACCTCCGCGTCGAGGAGGGAGACGACTCGCTCGTCGAGTTGCGGCGCCTCCTCGAGCGCGCCGAGGCCTATCGCGCCGCGAATCGCGCCGGGAACGATCGGGCCGCAGTCGGTCGCGCCGGTGGACTTCCTGCCGCGCACATCCGGTGGCTGGCGTTTCTCGATGCAGCGAGCGCGGGTCGGGTGGACGAGGCTCGCCGTCTCCTCGGCGAGCTCGAGCGAGACCAGCCGCGCTGGCGGGATCTGGCGCGAGCCGTCGCACACGACCCGAAGCTGGCGCCCCTCAGGGAGATCCTCTCGGAGTAGCATCGCCGTATGCCCGCTGCGCTCCACTTCACCGACGACCCCGCTGCCTGCGAGCTGCTCGCGACCGATCCTTTCGCGTTGCTCGTCGGCTTCGCGATCGACCAGCAGGTGCCGGTGCCGAAGGCGTTCGCCGGCCCGCACGTGCTCCAGCAGCGCGTCGGCACGCTCGACCCGAAGCGGCTCGCGGCGATGGATCTCACACCGGCGTTCTCCCAGAAGCCGGCCATCCACCGCTTTCCCGGCTCGATGGCTCAGCGCGTGCGCGAGCTCGCCGCGGTCGTCGCAGAGGACTACGGCGGTGACGCTTCACGCATCTGGAACGACGCGAAGGACGGCGCCGACCTGCGCAAACGCATCGCCGCACTGCCGGGCTTCGGCGAGATGAAGATCAAGTCGCTCGGCGCCGTGCTCGCGAAGCAGTTCGGCGTCACGGCCGCCGAGGAGCTCGCGCCCGACCACCCCACGCTCGGCGACGTCACCTCGCCCGAAGAGCTGCAGCGCTACCAGCAGTGGAAGCGCGACTACAAGAAGGCCGCCAGGGGTGCCTGAGACGCCGGAGGCGTTCTGGCAACGCACGCATGACGCGTTGCGGATGCTGCCGGTCGAGACGTAGGAAACCTAGCGCGGATCCGGCCGGTCGACGTTCCAGTGGCGCCCGACCGAGGTGAGCCACGCGTTGTCGCCGCGCGGCGTGAGGGCGAAGCGGGTGATCGAGCGCTGCCCCAGCTCGTGGTCGCCGTAGAGTACGTCGACGGCGAAGCGGCGCGGCTCCTCGATCGCCCGGCGGGTCGCCGCGAAGTCCGGATCCGCGGGGTCGCGGAATGCGCCTTGCCAGAAGCCGATCTCGCCGGGCGCGACGTAGAGGTCGCGCGTCAGCCGGCGGAAGTCCTCGGGAGCGGCGTGGCCGCCCTCTCCCATCTGCGGGTCCAGGTGGAGGTGCCAGCCGTGCAGCACCGCGATTCCGCTGCCGACGTTGCGGATCGCCATCGCAAGATAGACCGTCTTGTCGGTCGCCTCGGCGATCGCGCCGCTACCGGGGACGAGGAACCACCTGTCGTCGACGAAGCCGACCTTCTGCGGGGGATCCTCCGGCCGCGACGGCATCAGCACGGGCCGCAGCCCCGCGAGCAGCGAGCGCTCGGCCGCACGCGCGGCGCGGTTCGCCGAGCGCACCGAGGCGAACGTCGCGAATGCGAGCACGAGCGTGGCACCGGCCGTGGCGATCGACGAGACCGCGACCCAGTCGACGGCGATCACCGGAGCGATCCTCAACGCAGCGCCCTCAATGCGCCGCCGAGTGACTGCTTTGCATGCAGCACCGGCTCGAACAGGTCGCCGTGCTCCCCGATGCGCTCGAGCGCGACCTGCATCGAGAAGTCACGGGGGCGGATGCCCTCCGTCAGCTCCTCCCAGTGCAGCGGCGTCGACACCGGCGCACCGGGCTTCGGGCGCACGGAGTACACCGACGCAATCGTCTTCCCCCAACCGTTCTGCCGGTGGTCGACGAGGACGCCCGCTCGCTTGCGCTTCAGCCACTCCGTCGTCACCTCGCCCGGATGCTCCGCCTCGAGCCGCCGCGAGAGCAGCTCCGCGAACTCGTAGGTCTCCTCGAAGCTCGAGCGGCGCACGATGGGGACGACGATGTGGATCCCGTCTGCGCCGCTCGTCTTCACGTGCGACTCGAGGTCGAGTTGCTCGAGCGCCGTGCGTACGTAGTGCGCGACCCGCACGCAGAGGGCGAATGCGCCGTCCTCCTCGGGCGGATCGAGGTCGAAGAGCACGAAGTCGGGACGGTCCGGTTTGTCGACGCGCGAGTACCACGCGTTCATGTCGATGCAGTGCATCTGCACCATCCAGAGCAGGGCCTCGCGACAGTTGACGAGTGGGAAGTCGACGAGGCGCGACTCGCCCTTGCCCCCGCGGGGCCAGGTGCGGAACTCACGGGTCGGGATCCAGTCGGGGATCCCCTTCGGCGCCTGCTTCTGGAAGAACGACTCGGCCGTGATGCCTTCGCGCCAGCGCTTCATCGTGAACGGCCGGTCCTTCAGGTGCGGCACGATCGCGTCGGCGACACGGTCGTAATACGCGAACAAGTCGCCCTTCGTGATCCCGTCGTCGGGGAACAGGACCCGGTCGGCAGAAGAGAGCTTGACCTGGCGAGTCAACCACGCACCGCCCAGTTGACCTCCGCGGTGATTGGAAGGGTGAAGGGGCCGGCGGGCAGCAGCGCGTCCAGGTCGCGCATGATGCGGGCACGCTCCTCCTCGGGCCGATGCGCGATCCAACTGACCGACTGCGCGAACGCGAGCACCCCCGCTCGGTCCTGGGTCTGCTCGTGAACGAAACGTGCTTCGTGCAGGTCACCAAACGGACCGCGCCCGATCACCTCCGACCAGGACGGCCCGGACTGAACAGCAGCGAGTGAGGGCGCGTGCAGCCTCTCCAGATACGCGCGGTAGTCCTTGGGGAGCGGCGAGGGGTCGGTG
>JALYLO010000310.1 GCA_030774175.1 Actinomycetota bacterium | reverse complement strand
CCCCCACCAAGACCGCGTCGGACAGGCGGGGCCACGCGTCGATCGCCCAGTCGCCGAAGTCGAGGTCGGTCAGGCAGGCGAGCGCGAGCCCCGCGTCGGGGTCGACCCAGAGAAAGGTCCCGCTGCGGCCGAAGTGGCCGAATGTGCGCGGCGAGTTGCGCGCCCCGGTCCAGTGCGGCGTCTTGCTGTCGCGCAGTTCGAAGCCGAGGCCCCAGTCGTTGGGCTCCTGCCGGCCGAAGCCGGGGAGCACGCCGACGAGCCCCGGGAACTGCACCGCGGTCGCCTCGGCCAGCGTCTCGGGCGCTATCCGGTGCGGGTCGCGAAGCTCGCGCCCGAGCTCCAGCAGGTCGCCGAGCGCGCCCGAGGCGCCCGAGCCCGCCGAGCCCTCGAGCGAGATCCCGGTCGCTCCCCAGACCGCGCCGAAGTACTCCACGAACGGCATCTCCGCGCGCTCCTCGACGAGCGCGGCGGCCACTTCGAAGCCGTAGTTGGAGTAGATGCGACGCTGGCCCGGCCGCGCGATCGGCGGGCCCGGGTCGTACGGGAGCCCCGACGCATGCGCGAGCAGGTGCCGGAGCGTCGAACCGGGCGGCCCTGCGGCCTCGTCGAGATCGACGAGCCCCTCCTCCGCCGCGACGAGGATCGCGACCGCGGTCGCGAGCTTCGTCACCGAGGCCCAGTCAAAACGGCGCGCCGTCTCGCCGTGGGTCGCCTCGGCCGAACCGGTCACGCCCACCGCGGCATGTTCGCACGGCCATCCGTCGATCTGGCGCAGCGCCTCCACGAACGGCGAGACTAGCTGCGTGGACAGGCAGCTCATCTCCTCCGGTTCACCGTTCGAGGAGCGCGTCGGCTACTCGCGCGCCGTCCGGGTCGGCGACCGCGTGTGGGTGTCGGGCACCGCGCCGACGATGCCGGGCGACGCCGACCCGCCCGAAGGCGCGTACGCGCAGGCGGTGGTGTGCCTCGCGATCATCGAGCGCGCACTCGTCGAAGCAGGCGCGTCACTCGATCAGGTGGTGCGCACCCGGATCTACGTCACCGACGCGTCCGCCATCGACGAGGTCGGCCGCGCGCACCGCGAGGCGTTCGCGACGGCGCGCCCTGCCTCGACAGGGATCGTCACGGTCCTGCTCGACCCGCGCTGGCTCGTGGAAATCGAAGCCGAAGCGGTGATACTCCCGTCGTGAAGCAGATCTTCCCACCGTCGATCACCGGCAAGGGCGCCGCGGGGAAGGGCGGGGCCGGGGCGAGCGTCCTGGACCATGCCTTCGGGAAGAGTGACCCGTACACGCTCGGCGTCGAGGAGGAGTACATGCTCCTCGACCCGGAGACGTGGGACCTCGTGCAGCACATCGACTCCGTGCTCGCCGCGGTCGAGCACGGCGAGCACGGCGAGCACATCCACGCCGAGCTGATGCAGTCGGTCCTCGAGGTGACCACGCCGGTCTGCCGTACGGCCGGCGACGTGCTGCAGGCGCTCGCCCAGCTGCGCGCGTACGTCGCCGAGATCGCCCGCTCCCAGGGCTGCCGCTTCGGCTCGGCCGGCACGCACCCGTTCAGCCTCTTCGAGCGGCAGCGGATCACCGCCCGCGACCGGTACCGCCAGCTCGTCGACCAGCTGCAGTACATCGCGCGCCGCGAGCTGATCTTCGGCATGCACATGCACGTTGCGGTCGACGATCCCGAGAAGGTGATTCAGGTGATGAACGGGTTGCTCGTGCACCTGCCGCAGATGCTCGCGCTGTCGTCGTCCTCGCCATTCTGGCGCGGCGAGCCCACCGGCCTCGCGTCGAGCCGGCAAATGGTGTTTGCCGCGTTTCCGCGTTCCGGCCCGCCGCCGAGGTTCAAGGACTACGCCGACTTCGCGGGCGTCGTCGGACAGCTCGAGCGCACCGGGTGCATCGCCGACTACACGCACATCTGGTGGGACATCCGCCCGCACCCGCGGCTCGGCACGATCGAGATGCGCGTCTGCGATGCCGTGACGCGCCTCGAGGACGTCGTCGCGATCACGGCGTTCTACCAGGCGCTCGTGAAGATGTACTGCGAGCAGCACGAGGCCGGCAAGGAGATCCCGAGCTGGCACCGGATGCTCACGACGGAGAACAAGTGGCTCGCCGCTCGCTACGGACTCGAGGCTCCGATCATGGACCTGGCCACGGGCAGGCGGAACCGGGTCCCGGTGGCGCAGCTGATCCGGCGCACGCTCCGCGAGGTCGAGCCGCACGCACGCGAGCTCGGCTCCGAACGCGAGCTCGAGGGCGTGCGCGAGATCCTCGCCCGCGGCAACGGCGCGGACCGGCAGCTACGGGTCTGGAATGCGAACCGCGACATCGTCGAGGTGGTGCGCGAGATCTCGATCGCGACCGAGGCGGCCACGACCGCGAAGGTCGAGGTCTAGCTTGCCGTCAGATCAGCTTCCAGAGCCGCCCGGCGGGCGAGTAGCCGAGCGCGATGGCTCGATCGGCGTCTCGTCGCATCACCTTCCGTGCGCTCAGGTCGACGACCGCCACAGTCTGGCCGTCCGCGACCGCGATCCGCTTGCCGTCAGGCGAGAGCGCGGCGCGCGTGCCCCTGCCGAGGTTCGACAGAGGGAGGCTGAGGCGGAAGGCGGACGTTACCTTCCGTGAGAGCACGTCGATCGAGAGCACGCGACCGTAGCCGGGGCTCGCAGCCCAAAGGGTTCGCCCGTCCGCTGCGAGCGTGAGCGCCCACGAGGTCGCCGAGAGGTAGTCGCCCGTGCCCGGCAGGTCGATGCATCGAGCGGTCGCTGACTGGAGGTCGAGCTCGTGCACCATCGCGCCGCCGTTCGAGCCGATGTAGAGCGTGAAGAGGTAGCGCCCGTCCCCGGACGGCAGGCGCGAGTACGGTGCGCCCCAGATCGTCCCGGATTCGTGCGGGTCCTTCAATGGCTGCGCGTCCAGCTCGCCCGAGCCGACGTGCACGAGCCGCACCTGATAGCCGCCTGTTGGCAGATCCATGATCAGAAACAGGTTGTCGCCGCGTAGGGCGTCGAACTCCCATCCCTTGCCGGCGAGGTCGATCGCGCGCCGTGCGTCCTCCGACACGATCAGGAAGCGCGCCCCATCGGGCGTCTCGCTCGACACTACGGCACTGCTGCCGTCCTGTGACACGCCGACGAGTCGTGAGCCATCCGGGATCGAGACCGTCCGCAACCGCGCACCGCGCGTCGCGTCGTACCAGACCAACGTGCTCGCGGCCTGGTGCACGAGGAGGTTGCCGCCGGCGATCCCGGCTGGCAGGACCCAACGGGTCTTCCCGCTCCGCAGGTCGACGACCCCCACGGGCCCGTCGAAGGCGGCCCGGAATCCGAGCATGCTGTTGCCGAGGCTGAACTGGCTCGGCGCGCAGTTCAGCGGGGAGCACGCGGCGCCGTGCGCGGCGCCGGGCAGCACGGCGGCGACGGCGAGAGCGAGCGACGCCAGGGCTGCGCGCTTCACCTCAGACGACCGGAAGGGCGATCACGAGACCGCCGTTCAGCACGGCCCACAGCTTGCTGCCGTCCGGCGCGTAGCCGATCGCGAGCGGATTGCGCGGCTTCGCCTCTACCACGGCGTGCGTCGCCGTCTGGACGAACCACAGCCGGCTCCCGACCGAGACGGCGAGCTGCGAGCCGTCCGGCGAGAGCGCCGAGATCGAGGCGGCGGGCGCCTCCGCGTACTCGGCGTGCGCGAACCTCCAGGCCACCCGGACACGCGCACTGCGAACGTCGATCGCCGCGACGCGCCCGTAGCCGGGGCTGACCGCCCAGAGCGTGCTCCCGTCGTGCGAGAGCTCGATCGCGTAGCTCGTCGCCAGGTTGAAGTTCCCCGTGCCCGGCAGGTCGACGCAGCGCGCCGTCGCGTGCTTCAGGTCGAGCTCGTGCACCATCGAGTCGCCGTTCGAGCCGAGGTACAAGGTGAAGAGCCAGTGGCCGTCGGGCGAGGAGACGCGCGCCCAAGGGATGCCCCGGATCGTTGACGACTCGTGCGGGTCCTTGAGCGGCTTCGCGAACAACTTGCCCGCTGCGACGTCGTACCGGCGCACCTGGTAGCCGCCCTGGTAGCCGCCCTTGACGTAGCGAAGCAGGTAGAGGTTGCTGCCGCTCAACGCGTCGAACGCCCACGACGCGCGCTGCAGCCGGATCGTCTTCGTCGCATCGGGCGTCACGACAAGGAACGTCGTGATGTTCGTCTTCTTGTCGAAGTCCTGGACGACGGCGCGGGAGCCGTCCTGCGAAACGCCGACGAGCCAGGTGCCGGCGGCGACGTCGGCCGTTTGCGTCTTCAACCCCGTCCGCAGGTCGTACCACGTGATCGTCCCGTGGGCCTTGCTGACGAGCACGTGGCCCGCGAAGACCCCGGCCGGCAGCGTCCACTTGATCGTGCCCGCGCGCACGTCGACGACCTTGACCGAACCACCGATCCCAGTCGGGCGCACGGCGAGAAGCCCGTCGCCGATCGGCGTGCCGCTGGAGGCGCAGCTGAGAGGGCTGCAGCCCGCCGCGGGCGCCGCGGCCGGCAAGAAAGCCGCGAGGGCGATGCCGATCAGCACGAGGCGCTTCACGACCATCAATACGGTACTGGGACCGCGAGAGGTCCGTTCAGCGTATGGACCTCGTGGGATTTCTCCGGCGTAGAGTCGGCGGGTGGCGGAGCGCGCCTGGATCAGGGGTGCCCAGCGCGGGTCGGTCGCCGACCTGGAGCGCCTCTTCCGCGAGCACTGGCCGCGGGCCTATCGGGCTGCGCACCTGGTCACCGGCGATGCCGCCGCCGCCGAGGACATCGCCCAGGAGGCCTTCCTCGCCGCCGTGCGCAACCTCGACAGCTTCGACCGCCGCCGACCGTTTGCCCCGTGGCTGCATCGCATCGTCGTCAACCGCGCGATCGACTGGACACGCGCGCGGAAACTGCGGGCGGAGGTCGAACTCGGCGACTGGCTGCCCGGCCCGCCCGCGCCCGAGCTCGACGGCAGCGCGCTCGGACGCATCGCCGAGCTTGCGCCCGAGCACCGTGCGGTCGTCGTGCTCCGCTACGTCCTCGAATACACGCCCGGCGAGATCGCAGAGTTGCTCGACCTGCCGCGCGGAACCGTCAACTCGCGCCTCCGCCGGGGGCTCGACCGGATGAAGGACGAGGTCGAGTGAGGGACGCCGAGCACCGCGCGTGGACGGTCGTGAAGCGCGCCTTCGAGGAACGCACCCCCGGGCGACGCGCGCGCGGCCCCGGTCGGCGGGTGGTCCTCGCGCTGGTCGTCGTCGCCGGCACCGTCGCGGCAGCCGTGCTCTCGCCGCCCGGCAGCGCCGTCTTCCACCGCGTGCGCGAAGCGGTCGGAATCCAGCAGGCGGCGCCGGCCCTCTTCTCGCTCCCGGCGCACGGGCGACTGCTCGTCGTCTCCGCCGAGCACGGCGGCGTGTGGCTCGTCCACGACAACGGGCTCAAACGGCGGCTCGGATCCTACGACGACGCGCAATGGTCACCCCACGGCCGCTTCGTCGTTGCGACGCGGGGCGACGAGCTCCTGGCCCTCGACGTCGATCACGGCATTCGCTGGTCGCTCGCCCGTCCCGGCGCCGTCTGGCCCCGCTGGGAGGGCACGCGCGTCGACACGCGCATCGCCTACCTGACGCGAACGGGGCTGCGGGTCGTAGCGGGCGACGGGACCGGCGACCATCTGCTCGACCGGCGCGCCGGCGACGTCCCCGCGGCGTGGAGTCCCGCCCGCCTGCACACGCTCGCCTACTTCTCGGGCGGCTCGATCGTGCTGCGGGAGGCAGACACGGGCCGCCTCCTCTGGCGCACGCCGGTCCGCGTGACGCCGTCGGCGCTCGAGTGGTCGAGCGACGGTCGCTACCTCGCCGTCCAGTCGAAGCGGCTCGTGCTCGTGCTGGACGCGGCCGGCCACGTCCACCGCACCGTGTCCTCGCTCGGCAGCGACCTGACCGACGTTGCGTTCCGTCCGGGCACGCACCTGCTCGCCGTCTCGGTGCGGCTCCCACGCCGAAGCGAAGTGCGGCTCGTCGACGTCGACCGGCCGGGTCGCGCTCGGTTGCTCTTCGCGGGACCGGGCGTCTTCGGCGACATCGCCTGGTCCCCCGACGGCGGTTGGCTGCTCGTCGCTTGGCCGACCGCCAACCAGTGGCTCTTCCTGCACGGCTCGCGCGTGCACGCGGTCGCGAACATCGAGGAGCAGTTCCCCCGCGCCGACCATCGGGGCCCGCTGCTCGAGCTCGCGGGTCGCTGGTGCTGTAGTTAGGCTCGTACCATGTTGTCGGTCGGCGACCGCGTCCCGGACGCGAGGGTCTTTCTCGGCCCGAACGAGCCGATCAGCATGCACGAGCTGCTGGAGGACGGGCCGAAGCTGCTCCTCTTCTACCTCTTCGACTGGTCCGCCACCTGAACGAGCGAGCTGGAGCTCCTGCGTGACAGGAGAGCCGATTTCGACGACGCGGGGGTGCAGCCGATCGGCATCTCGCGCGACTCGCCCTGGACGCACATCGCGTGGACGCAGGCGCTCGATCTCAACTTCGGGCTGCTCTCGGACTGGAACGCCGAAGCCGTCCACTCCTTCGGGATCGCCCACGAGTTCAGAGGCCTGAAGGACGTCGCGGAGCGGACGGCGTTCCTGATCGACCGGGACGGATGGGTGCGCGGAGCCTGGCGCTACGGGTCGAGCGAGCTCCCCGACGTCGATGAGCTCGTCGCCGCCTGCCGCGCCTTGGAGTCGTCCGC
>JALYLO010000309.1 GCA_030774175.1 Actinomycetota bacterium | reverse complement strand
GCCGCGAAGTGGCACTACATGTTCGGCGGCAACAGCAACGTCCCGCTGGTCATCCGCGGGATCATCAACCGGGGTGGCGAACAGGCTGCGCAGCACTCGCAAGCTATGCAGGCGATGTACATGAACTGTCCGGGCCTGAAAGTTGTGATGCCGAGCACGCCATATGACGCAAAGGGTCTGCTGGTCGCCAGTGTTCGTGATGGCAACCCCGTCATCTTCATCGATGATCGCTGGCTCTACCAACAGGTGGGGCATGTGCCGGAAGAGATCTATGAGGTTCCGCTGGGGGTAGGCGCGATTCGACGGCGCGGGCGTGATGTGACGATCGTGTCGACCTCGTTCATGAACGTCGAGGCACTGGCAGCGGCGACGCAGCTCGCGAGTGACGGAATTGACGCGGAGGTCGTGGATCCTCGCAGTTTGAAGCCCCTGGACGAAGAGCTGATTCTCGACTCAGTGCGGCGGACGGGTCGCCTAGTCGTCGCCGATGCGGCGTGGCGAAGCTGCGGCGCCGCGGCTGAGATCAGCGCGGTCGTCGCCGAGAAGGCCTTCCGCGCGTTGCGCGCTCCCATCCAGCGCGTAACGCTTCCCGAGGCGCCCGCACCCTCGAGCCGCGCGCTGGAGGCGGTCTACTACCCGAAAGCCAAGGACATCATGGAAGCGGTAAGGGCGGTGATGGTATGACGACCGAGACACGATCGACGACCTTCGGAGCAAGCACCGGCTATCGCGTGCCATTCGTGAACTACCGACAGGTGTACCGCGACATCGGTCCTGAGCTCGAGGCTGCGTTCCACGACGTGCTCTCTCGCGGTCAGTTCATCTTGCGGGACGAGGTGAACAGGTTCGAGGCCGAGTTCGCGAAGTTCCTCGGTGTGAAGCGCGTCATCGGCGTCGCCAATGGGACGGACGCGCTGTACATGGTCGTGCGGGCGGCCGGTATCGGTCCGGGTGATGAAGTCATCGCGCCGGACCACACGTTCGTCGCAAGCGTGGGCGCGATCGTCTTCGCTGGCGCGACACCCCGTCTCGTAGAAGTCGGTGATGACTTCAACATCGACACCGATCTCGTCGAATCGGCGATCACGTCTCGCGCCCGCGCCATCATGCCGGTCCACCTCAACGGGCGACTGGCTCGCATGGATCGCGTCATGGAGATCGCAAAGCGACATGGCCTATTGGTCATCGAGGACGCAGCCCAAGCCATCGGCGCGACGTACAACGGCGTGAAGGGCGGCGCGTGGGGGCTGGCAGGGACGTTCAGCTTCTATCCGGCCAAGATCCTCGGCACCCCTGGTGACGCCGGCGCGATCGCGACGAACGACGAGGACCTCGCAGAACGTCTGCTCGCGATGCGCGACAACGGGCGCACGCCGTCAGGCGAGCAGTCGGGGTATGGGTTCAATAGCCGCCTCGACAACATCCATGCGGCCATGTTGCTGGTCAAACTTCGTTATCTGCCGAGATGGCTAGAGAAGCGACGCGAACACGCGGCGGCGTATGATGCGGGACTCTGCGGGATTCGCGATCTGATCCTTCCACCTAGACCGCTCGCAACTGGTCCGTTTCACGACGTCTATCAGAATTACGTCGTCAGGACGACGCGCAAGACCGAAGCGATGGAGTTCTTGCGGTCGCGGAGTATCGAGATCTTGGTCAATTGCGGCACGCCACTTCACCGATACGCCTCGCTCAAGCTCGACGGCTCGTTCCCGACCACAGAGCGCATCGTTGGCGAGTCCTTCTCGCTGCCGCTGTATCCAGAACTCGAGCCTGAGCAGCGCGACCATGTGATTGCGAGCATTCGTGAATTCTTCGCCTGATGAGCGTTGCTCCTGTCGCAGACGACTTCTCGGCCGTCACGGAAGTAACTGGAGAGGCTGTCCGACGGGACGCGGTCGAGAAGATGTACGCGCGCTACTCATTCGCGGCGGCACACGCAGATCAGCGAGACGTCTTGGACGTCGCGTGTGGATCAGGCCAAGGGCTCGCTCTTGTGACTTCGAGAGCAAAGAGTGTCATTGGTGGCGACTACACGCTAGCCCCCGTTCTCGCAGCCGCGAGACACTATGGCTCGCGTCTCAGGTTCGTCTGCCTGGACGCGCAGTGCCTGCCATTCGCCGATGGGTCGTTCGATCTCGTGCTCTGCTATGAGGCCCTTTACTACTTCCGCGACTGCGAGCGTTTCGTTCAAGAGGCCGCTCGCGTGCTTCGTCACGACGGCCAATTGATCGTCGTAAGCGTCAACCCGGAGTGGTCCGGCTTCAACAAGTCCCCATTGAGCGTGCGCTATCACACCGCACACGAACTGAAGGCGCTCCTCGAGCGACATAGCTTCCGCGCGGACGTCCGCGGAGCATTCGCGGATCACGACGCCGGTATCGTGTCGCGCTCGGTCCGCATGCTCCGACGTA
>JALYLO010000308.1 GCA_030774175.1 Actinomycetota bacterium | reverse complement strand
GCAGGGAGCCCCGATAGCGGTGTTCTATCGCGGCGACCGAGGACGCAGCCCGGCGCAGCTTTGCAGCCGCCAGGGCGCGCGAGACTTTCGGAATGGCGCCCTAGCTAAAGCTCCAGGCCCGCTCCGGCGGCACGGGCGAGCTCGACCGCACGCGCCGCGGCCGCGAGGTCCCACGCTGCGATCCCATTCGACTTGAAGACCACGACGTCCTCGCCCGAGGCCCGGCCCGAGAGCTCCCCGGCGACGACCTCCTGGAGCTCATGCACGTCGGGCCAGTCGAGGATGCCGCGCGCGACGGGGTCGATCAGGTCGCCCGACTCGCGCTTCGACTGCTCGCGCGAGTCGCAGCAGACGAACGCGGCGCGTTCGAGCACGGCGTCGTCGAGCTCGCGCGCATCCGGCTCGCTCGCCCCCACGGCGCAGACGAGCGCACCGTCGCGCAGCCATTCGCCGCGGAGCACCGGTTCGCGCGAGGTCGTGACCGTGACCACGACGTCGCAACCTGCCACGTCACTCGCGGCGGCGGGCTCGCACCCGTGCTGCGCGCAGAACGCATGCAGCCGGTGCTCGTCGCGGCAGACGACGAGCACGCGCTCGAGCGCCGGTAGGGCGGCCCGGAGCGCCGCGACGTGCGACGCGGCCTGCCGTCCGCAGCCGATCACGCCGAGCGCCGTCGCCCCTGGACGTGCAAGGTGCCTGGCGGCCACCGCCGACGCAGCGGCGGTGCGCAGCTGTCCCAGCGTGTCCGCCTCGACGAGCGCCTCGATCCGCGCTCGCGCGATCGAGACGAGCACGACGAGGAACGGGGTGCCTCCCGGCAGCCACGCGTATGTCTTCAGCCCGGCGAAGCCGAGCTCGTGGTCGACACACGGCATGACCGCGAAGTCGCCGCCGGGGAGCGCTGCGCGGACGCGCGGAGGATTGTCGACCCGGCCGCGGGCGAGCCGTCCGAAGGACGCCTCGACTGCGGCGAACGCCTCGGCCGGCGTCAGGAGCTCGGCCACCTCGGCCTCGGTCAGGTAGAGCGGCAACGTCGGAGGCTAGCCGGATCTCTTCACGAAGCTCATGCTGCCGCTCGGCTCGAGCACGCACCACTTGACCTCGTCGAGCGACTCGATGCCCTGCCCGCGCATCGCCTCGGCGACGTCGGCGAGGTTCAACCGCTCCGTGCGCAGGTTCTGGTCGACGGCCCGGCCGTCCTGGACGAGGATCAGCGGTGCGCCCTCGATCAGCATCTGGGCCCGGCGCGACTTGAAGGTGAGGAGCGACATCGCGACGGTCAGCATCGCGAACGTCGAGATGGCGAGGAAGATCCCCGTCACCGAGTCGTCCGACTGCGTGATGCCGTTCTGGACGAGATCGCCCATCACGACGAGCAGCACGAGATCGGACGGGCCGAGTGACGACAGCTCCCTGCGGCCGATGATCCGCAGCATGAAGATGATGAAGACGTAGGCGACGGCCGCGCGAAGGACGATGTCCATTTGCTCGAGCCTCTACGGGAAGATCGTCACGGTGCGGTGGACGGCGGCGATCAGCGTGCTTCCGTCATAGAGCGAGACGTCCTGACGGTGCCGGCCGACGGTGGTCGGGTTGATCTGGAGCGAGATCCAGAAGGTCAGTCGCTTGCCCGCCGGGACCCGGCCAAAGCCGAAGTCGAGCTTGCCGTCGTCCGAGCCCTGCGTCAGCGGCTGGGGCGCCTGGCCGTTGACCGTGTACCCGTCGGCCCAGCCGGGCGCGAGGATCAGCGTTGCCTTCTTCAACTCGCTGATCGCGTCGACCTGGAAGCGCGCCGCGTAGATCAGCCCGCTGCGCCCGTGCACGGGCGCGACGACGGTGAGCCGCGCCTCGGGTGCCGCCACGGTGCTGGCGTGGGGCCGCTGGCCGAAGGCGTTCAGGAGGGCGAGGATGACAAGCGCGGTCGGGAGGGCGAGCAGGGCACGGCGGATCCAGACCGACTGCCACCAGTTTCGGCGGTCGCGATGCGTGTCGAGCGTGAGCGACTGCGGGGCTGACTGCGAGGCTGGGGCCACGACGCAACGTTCGCCCGGGACGGTGCCGTCCCTGCCGCCGGGCTCCGCCGCCGGCTCGGTCAGCGCGAGCCTACGAGGTGCGCCCGGCAGGATTTGAACCTGCGACCCCCGGCTCCGCAAGCCGGTGCTCTATCCCCTGAGCTACGGGCGCGAGGGAGGCGTCAGTGTAGCCG
>JALYLO010000307.1 GCA_030774175.1 Actinomycetota bacterium | reverse complement strand
CGCGGCCGGCGACGTCGAGCATCGCGTCTGGGAACGCCGGGTCGGCGCCGCCGGGGACGACGTGGAAGGAGTCGCAGAGGTGCTTTCCGACCGAGCGCTCGCTCATGTCGGTGCCGACGAGACGCAGGTCGCGCTCGCCGTTTTCCCGCAGCGCCCGCAGCAGGGCGGCCGTGCCCGGCGCGCCTGACGCCGTGACCATCACGGTGATCGGCCTCACGCGAGGAACCTAGCGAGTTCGTCCCGCTGCTCCTCCAGCCACCGCAGGTTGTCGACATACGAGAGCACCTCGCGGCCCTGGTCGTCGATTCCCAGGAATCGCGGCGCTCCCTCGAACCCGACGTGCTCGTACCACCGAAGCAGCGCCTGGACGCCCCGCGGCCCGACCGGGCGTCGCACCGTGTCGCCCACGCGAACGACGACGTTCACGTCGCCGCCGAGGAGCGGGACTTCGCTCACGACAGGTCGATGCGGTCCGCGCGAAGGTGCTCGAGCCGCGCGGTGCGGTCCGCGTCGAGCATCGACTCCATCGACTCGCGCATGGTCGCGCCGTCGAACGCCCAGATCTCGGGATGCGTCAGAAGCTGCAGCCAGTCGAGCCGGCCGGCAGCAAGCTCCTCGTGCGGGCAGCCGTGGCGCCAGCGCTGGTTCGAGTCGGAGCGATAGTGCTCCGGGTCGAAGAACGGAGGCTGCATCGCGTTCACCGCTCCCTCGATCGGCGCCTGCATGTACTCGGGGTCCGGGTTGTGCCACGCGACGACGGGGTCGAAGCGGCCGTCGAGGTCGACGTACGGGTAGACGGCGTGGTGCGCCACGCGATGACCCAGGTCGCGCAGCCGCTCGATCGCGAGCGCGCCCTCGGCGGACGCGAGATTGTAGAAGATCGAGCGCGTCATCAGGAACCATGTCGACCACGTGTCCTCGTCCGCCTCCGCCTCGGCGACCGCGATCGCCGCCTCGAGCGACAGGTCGACGTCGTGGCGAAGGATCAGGTCGCCGGCCCGCGGCGCACGATCGAAGCCGGCGCAGCGGTAGCCACCCGCCCGGGCCGCACGCAGGAGCTCGCGGTAGTGAGCGAGCGAGAAGTCGCAGGTCATCGCCGCGCGAGCACCCAGTGGAAGCTCACCCGGCCTTCGGGCTCCGAGATCGTGACGACCTCGTCCTCCGCGAGCTCGAAGGACTCGAGGGTCTCCGCGCGGCCGCTGCCGCACCCGAGCTCGACCACGAGCCCGCCCGCGGGGACGAGCGCGACGAGTTTCGCGAGCCACTCGGCGCGAGGGTCATCCGCGACCCGCGTCGACCACTCCTCCCACACGTCGGCCATCGCGTCGTAGCCGGCGCCCACCAGTTTCGTGCGAGGGTCGCTCACTCCACCTCCACCTCCACGTCGATGAGGCGCGCCGCGGCCTCTGCGCGGTCGAGGGCCTCGACGTTCGTGTCCGCGGTCGCGATCACGTACCCGCGCCGGTCGCCGTCGAGCCGCACCGGTCGGATCACCTCGCCGACCTGGAGGTAGACGTCCGCCTGCACGACGCCGGGAAACGCGAGCACCTTGTCGAGCGGCCCGATATACCGCACGCGCCCGGTTGGGAGCGGCCCCGGCTCCGCGGTGAGGAAGCGGATCGCGAGCGGCTGCATGAATCGCGGTTGCACGAGCTCGTCGGGCAGCTCGTCGCCGAGCGCCATCCGGATCTGCACCTCGACGAGGTCGACGCCGATCGCCCAGCGCACGAGGTCGGCCATCTGCCCGCCCGGGACGCGCGCCGCGCACTCGACGACGACCACGCGGCCGTCGGGCGCTGCGATCAACTGCGGGAACGCGATGCCGGTCCTGAGGCCGAGCGCGTGCACGGTGTGCGTGGCGACGCGCTCGGATTCGTCCAGGCGCGCCCCGTAGATCGTCGAGGGGTAGACGTGGATCCAGCCGACGCCGAAGCCCACGCCGGGCGGCCGGAGGCGGTCGGAGAGCGTCAACGGGATCACCTCGCCGCCGCGGGCGAGCACGATCCCGTTCATCTCGATCCCGTCGACGAACTCCTCGAGGATCGCCTCGCCGGTCGGAGAGGCGGCGAGCGCCTCGTGCAGGTGCGCGTCGATGTCGTCGAGCGACTCGACGCGGAAGACACCGCGCTGCCCGCCCGAATCGGCGGGCTTCAGCACGGCGGGAAAGCCGACTTCCTCGACGGCGCGCCGCCGCTCGGAGAGCGAGCGCACCGCGGCCCAGCGCGGCTGCGGGACGCCCGCGTCGGCGAGCCGCGCGCGCATCGCGACCTTGTGCGTCATCAGGTGTGCTGTCTCGACGCCGATCCCGGGC
>JALYLO010000306.1 GCA_030774175.1 Actinomycetota bacterium | reverse complement strand
TCTCGCAGCTGGGCAAGGCCCGTCGCGTCGTGATCGACAAGGACTCCACCACGATCATCGACGGCGCAGGCGAGTCCGACGCAATCAAGGGCCGGATCAAGCAGCTGAAGGCCGAGGTCGAGAACACGGACTCCGACTTCGACCGCGAGAAGCTGCAGGAGCGGCTCGCCAAGCTGGCGGGCGGCGTTGCGGTCGTCAAGGTCGGCGCTGCGACGGAGACCGAGATGAAGGAGAAGAAGCACCGCGTCGAGGACGCGCTGCAGGCCACGCGGGCGGCCCTCGAGGAGGGCATCGTCCCCGGCGGCGGCGTCGCGCTTCTGAACGCGGTCGCTGCGATCAAGATCGACAAGATCGAGGGTGACGAGAAGACCGGCGCGTCGATCGTCGCTCGCGCTCTCGAGGAGCCGATCAGGCAGCTCGCGTACAACGCGGGTCTCGAGGGCTCGATCGTCGTGGACAAGATCCGGAACGGCACGAAGGGCCACGGCCTGAACGTCGAGACCGGTATGTACGAGGACATCGTGAAGGCCGGCATCATCGACCCCACGATGGTCACGCGCTCGGCGCTGCAGAACGCCGCGTCGATCGCGAAGAACATCCTGATGACCGAGGCGATCGTCGCCGAGGCTCCCGAGAAGGCAGGCGCCGGCATGGGTGGCGGCGGCATGCCGGACATGGGCGGGATGATGTAGGCAATTCGCCGCGGGCGAATTGCTAGAGAGGGGCGGTCTTTGGGCCGCCCCTCTCCGTTTTCACACCTGCAGCGCCAAAAAGCGAAGGCCCGCTTGCGCGGGCCTTCGAGGGGTATGGGGGGAGGGTGGTGCTGGCCTTGTGATCGGGCGGCGGTGCGCCGTGCCCGATCCCTCGAACGAGGGATCCCGGATCCGAGCTGTCGGCTTCTAGAAGCCGTAGCGCTGCTCGGCCCAGGGGTCGGCGTCGTTGTGGTAGCCGTAGCGCTCCCAGAAGCCCGGCTTGTCGACCGACGAGAGCTCGATCCCGCGCAGCCACTTGGCGCTCTTCCAGAAGTACTTGCCGGGGATCACGAGCCGCAGGGGGTAGCCGTGGTCGGGCGTCAGCGGCTCGCCGTCCCCGTGCGTTGCGAGCAACGCGTTCGCCTCCTCGAGGTAGGAGAGCGGCACGTTCGACGTGAAACCCGCTTCGGCGTGCGCGATCGCGAAGCGCGCCGTCGGGTTCGGGCGCGCGAGCTTGGCGAGTTCGCTCCAGTGCACGCCCTCGAACGCGGTGTCGAACTTCGACCACCGCGTCACACAGTGGATGTCCTGGACGTTCGAGGCGCGCGGCAACTCGTCGAACTGCTCCCACGACAGCTCCAGCTCCTGCTCGACGTCGCCGAAGACGCGGAGCGTCCAGGTGGAGAGGTCGCCGTAGCGGGGGACCGAGCCCGCATGCAGCACCGGCCACTTCTCGGTCAGATACTGCCCCGGCGGCAGGCGCGCCGGGTCGTAGCCCGCGTCGGCGACCTTCCGCTCCGCCTTCGACCTGAACACCGCGTCTAGTCTAGGTTGCGATGGCAACCGTTACGCCGCGCGCCGCCCGCCGTCCACGCGCCTACATCCGCGTGCAGGGCCCCGACGCCGTGGACTTCCTGCAGCGGATGGTCTCGAACGACGTGCTCGCCGGCGAGTCGGTCGACGCGCTCCTGCTGACCGCTAAGGCCAAGGTGATCGCGCCGCTCTTGGTCTGGCGGCGCGGCGACGACGACTTCCTGCTGCTCACCGAGCCCGAGCTCGGCGACGTCGTCGTCTCCCACCTGTCGCGGATGAGGTTCGCCGCGAAGTGCGAGATCGCCCTCGAGCAGCACACCTCGACGATCCTGTTCGAGGCCGGCGAGGGCATCGCGAACCGCGACTACGGCATCCCCGCCTCGGAGGCCCTCGATGCTGCTGTCGACTCGACGCTCTCAGACGACGATCTGGAACGGCTGCGGATCGAGGCCGGGACGCCGCGGTTCGGCCGCGAGCTCGACGATCGCGTGCTGCCGGCCGAGGCCGGGCTCGACGAGCGCGCGATCTCCTTCAGCAAGGGGTGCTTTCCCGGGCAGGAGCCCGTCGCGCGGCAGCACCACCGCGGCAAGGTGAACAGGAGGCTGCGCGTGCTCGACGTCGACGGTGACGCGGCGCCCCCGGAGACTCCGGTCGTCCACGGCGAGCGGGAGGTCGGCCGCGTGACGAGCGCGGTACCGGGGCTCGCGCTCGCCTACGTGCGCGTCGAGGTGCCCGGTGACGCTGCGCTCGACGTCGGCGGCCGCGCCGCTCGTCTCAGAGGCAGCCCGGCTACACTGACGCCTCCCTCGCGCCCGTAGCTCAGGGGATAGAGCACCGGCTTGCGGAGCCGGGGGTCGCAGGTTCAAATCCTGCCGGGCGCACCTCGTAGGCTCGCGCTGACCGAGCCGGCAGCAGAGCCCGGCGGCAGGGACGACACCGTCCCGGGCGAACGTTGCCTCGTGGCCCCAGCCTTGCAGTCAGCAGCCCTGCAGTCAGCCCCGCAGTCGCTCACGCTCGACACGCATCGCGACCGCCGAAACTGGTGGCAGTCGGTCTGGATCCGCCGTGCCCTGCTCGCCCTCCCGACCGCGCTTGTCATGCTCGCCCTCCTGAACGCCTTCGGCCAGCGGCCCCACGCCAGCACCGTGGCCGCACCCGAGGCGCGGCTCACCGTCGTCGCGCCCGTGCACGGGCGCAGCGGGCTGATCTACGCGGCGCGCTTCCAGGTTGACGCGATCAGCGAGTTGAAGAAGGCAACGCTGATCCTCGCGCCCGTAGCTCAGGGGATAGAGCACCGGCTTGCGGAGCCGGGGGTCGCAGGTTCAAATCCTGCCGGGCGCACCTCGTAGGCTC
>JALYLO010000305.1 GCA_030774175.1 Actinomycetota bacterium | reverse complement strand
TCACGGGACCTCGTATCCCTGGTGCGGCGTCCCCACGTAGGGGAACGTCGAGAGGAGCGGCTCGTCATTCGAGTCGACCCCGTCCGCGAGCGTGTTGTTCGGGCTCAGGTTCGGCAGGCCGAGCGCGCCGGCGAGCACCGGCCCGTAGCCCTGCGCGAACGCCCGCAGCTCGATGTCCACGACGTCATCCGTCAGCCTCCGTCCGTTCGGGAAGCCGGCGAAGTCGCCGTCCAGCACCCCGAGCCGACTCGGCGCTGCGGAGGGCTTGATCGCCGTGTTCAACCGCAACAGGTCCGACTGGGTCGGCCCGGTGAAGTTGAGCCCCGGCACCCCGGTCAGCAGGATCGCGGTGAGATCGGACCTGCCGGTGGTCGCGATCGGCGCGAGGACACCGCCGTAGAGCGCGTTCTCGAGCCGGGAGACCTCGGGGTCGGTGTAGAAGGAGGCGAACTGGGCGTCGTTTGCCGGGTCGGCGCGGTTCCAGAAGTCCTTCTTGCCGAGCGGGATCACCGCTTCGTTGATCAACGGTTCACCGAGGCGCGAGACCTGCACCCAGGGGCCGTTTCCGTCCTTCGTCCCGTCGTCGCGCAGGATCGTCTCCTGCTGCCGGCTCGCGCTCGCGTAGATCCCGATCGTCGTGTTGGAGACCATGGCGAGCTGGGAGATCGGCACCTGGATGGCGATCGTGTGCGTGTTGAACCGCGCCACCGCGTCACGGCCGCTCTCGGCCGGAAGCGGGATCAGGTGGAACGGATTGAACGGCCGCAACCCCGCCAGGTCGAAGACCGAGCCGAGGTCGACGAAGAACGGGTCGTCGCGCTGGCCTGCGAAGACCTTGATCCCGTCGCCGATCGAGCTCACCGCGGCCGACGCCAGCGCCGTGTAGTTCGGCGTCGAGCGGGGGCCGATGTTGTCGGGTGGCGTCGGCAGGTTCTCGCCGAGCACCGTCGTCTGGTTGTCGTTGTGGCCGTTGTCGTGACCGTCCTTGTGGCCGTCGCTGCTGGTGTCGACGCGCGTGACGCTGTAGGTCTGGACGCGGTTCCAGTTGGGATCCGTCAGCGAGCTGATCGGCCCGGTGTTGTAGAGGAACGTGTTCGGGTTGCGCGTGATCGTCGTGAAGCGGAACTCGTAGCTCAAGTCGTCCTTCCCGTCGCCGTTTCGGTCGACGTTGATCTCGTACCGGACGCTGTCGTCGAACGCCGGAAAGTTCGGCCCGCTGGCTGGTGCCTCGAGCGGGATGTAGTTCGCGACGATCGTGACTGTGTCCGGCCGGTCCGGGCTGACGAACGCGTAGAGGTCCGTGTTGTCCGCCCGCGGGTCCTCGCTGATCAGCGGCGCCTCCGCGTGGCTCGACGCTGCTGCGACCTGTGGACCGCTCCCACGTGCAACGACGAAAGCAAGTGCCGCTACGCCGAGCACGGCGAGTACCAGTAGTGGCCTTTTCGGGCCTGCCTGCATGGCCTGCTCCTTTCCCCTCGGTTTTCGTATGCGGCCGATTCGCCGGCCGCGCCGAATCGGTTCGATCGTGGGGAAGCCGGCCGTTCCGGGCTCAGCCGACGAGCTCGAGCCGCGCGCCGAGCCAGGCGGTCTGCATGTCGCGCTCCGCCGGAAACGCAGCGTCGTAGTCCGAGGCGGAGGCGGCGATCGCGTGCGCGACGACGAAGCCGACGTTCGCCGCGATCGCCCCCAGGCTCGCCGGTGAGCGTGCCGGCGACGCGGATCGTCTCACGCATCTGCGACAAGTACCCGCGACACGGCGGGCAGATCGCGAGGTGCTGCTCGAAGCGCAGCCGACGTTCCGGCGGTAGGACACCGTCGAGGTACTCGGTCACGAGGGCGACCAGTTCCTTGCAACTCATCATCCGGGCAGCTCAACCTTCTTTCGGCAGCGCGAGCCTGCTGACGATGGTGGCTACGGCGCTTGCGTGTCTTGGTCGTACGGTGAACACCAGCCGCGGCGCCGGATCGCGTCGCTCCAGCGCCTCGAGCAGTTGCTCGAGGCCTGGGCGCCGGCGTGCGTCGTCGATGAGGACCGTCGCCGCGGCCCCGGCCTCCAGCTCAGGCAGCCCCTGTCGAACTCCGCGCCTCGAGGTTGGGGAGGAAATGGGGAGAAAGTGCGAGCCTACTCACTTGCGAGAAACAAAAACCCCCGATTTACGGGGGTTTCAAGAGCGGATGAAGAGACTCGAACTCTCGACCTTCTGCATGGCAAGTGCCAGCGATGTTCGCGCCCGTTCGCGCGCGTTCGCTCAAACCGCTTGGTTACCGGGTCTCGACTCGGGCGAGCGAACGCGACCGAACCCAAGCGAACGCCGAACCTTGCCATTCTTGCCACGCCTCGGGAGGGACGGGACGCCGCGGCGGAGAGGGTCAGCCGCTTGCGTGGACGAGTGCCACCAGGGCGCCGAGCGCGTCGCCCTCGAGTCGCAACGCAGTCCAGCTGTCGCCGAGGTCGCGGCTTTCCCAGATCTGCCCGTCGGCGAGGCCGACGAACAGGCGACCGTCGGTGGCGAGGAGCGCGTAGGGCATCGCCGGCAGCGGCTCGGGCAACCCGCCAGCGAGCGGCCGCCACGGTCCCCCGTCGCGTCGCCGGTAGATGCGCGCTTGCGGGTCGCGACCGCCGTGGGCGGCGTACGGACCGGTGCTCGCCGACACGTACCAGCAGTCTGGGTCGTCCGGGTCGACCGTGACCGACCAGGTGTAGTTGCGATCGCGGCCCTCGTCGGCCGGCTCCCACGTCTCGCCTCCGTTCGTGCTGAGGGCGGCGCCACCGCCGCCCGCCTCGTACGCGCGCCCTGGCACGCGTGGATGCCAGGCGAGCGAGTGCACGTCCGGCTGCGCCCCGGGACGGTGGTCCTGCCAGCTCTCGCCGCCGTCGCTGGAGCGCATTAGCCCGCCCAGCTCGATCCCGACTAGGAGCAGGTTCGCGTCGTGGGGGTTGGGCGCGATCCAGCGCACGTGCGACGTCCACGGCCGGGGCGGGAAGCTCCAGCTCGGACGAGAGGGCAGCTCGAGCAGCGCTTCGAGCTCGCGCCAACTCTCGCCGCGGTCGTCGCTTCGGAACAGCCGGCTCGGTTCGGTGCCCGCGTACACCGCCCCGTCGGCCGCGCTCACCGCGAGCGAGAACACCCCCGGTTGCGGCAGCGCGCAGTCGACCCAGCTTCGCCCAGCATCCACGGTTCGCCGCACGCCGCCCTCGCGGACCCCGGCGTAGACGGTGTCCGGATCATCCGGGTCGACGGCGAGGCACTGCGCGCCGCTTTCGGCCAGGAACAGCTCGACCGTCCACCCCTGCCCCGACTCGTCGAGCCGGGCGATCCCGTCCCCGGTCGCCGCGTACAGGTGCGCCATCACGACAGCCTAGGTACCAGGCTCCCCGCTCTGCTTTGAAATGCCACGGGCGGCGGTGAGAGCGTCGCCTGGTCAAGTCCTGTGGGCCTTTGTGGCGCAGGACTTGGCATTTTCGGGGCCGCCGGAGGCGGCGGCGCCTCGAGATGGTTCGCGCAAAGTCTGGTTCCGCCCATCGGCAGCGCCGCTTCGCGGCCTTGGTCGGGTCCAGCAGGCGTTGTAGGGTCGCATCGGAGAGAAGATGCCGCTCGAGCTTCGCACGCCGTTGTGCCAGATGTTCGGGATCGACTGGCCGATCTTCTCGGTCGGGTTCGGAAACGCAGCCGGCGCCGAACTCGCGGCCGCCGTCTCCAACGCCGGCGGGTTCGGAGTGCTCGGCGGGAGCGGCCTGCCGCCGTCTCACATCCGGGCCGAGGTCGAGCGTACGCGCACGCTCACCGAGCGCCCGTTCGGTATCAACATCATCATCGCCGATGATCCGGACGCAGACCTCGAAGAGGATCGTGCGTTCTTCCGTTCGCAGATCGAGGCCGCGGCGGCCGGCGGTGCGGCTGCGGTCGTCCTCTTCTGGGGTGACCCGGCGCCCTTCGTCGAAAGCTCGCACGCGCAGGGCTTGAAGGTTGATCCAGGTCGGATCGGTCGAGGAGGCCGAGTCGGCTGCCGCGGCCGGTGTCGACGCGGTCATCGCGCAGGGGGTCGAGGCCGGCGGCCACGTTCGCGGCACCACCTCCATCTGGGAGCTTCTGCCCGCGACCGTCGACGCCGTGAAGCCAACACCGGTGCTCGCATCCGGAGCCATCGGTGACGGAGCCGGCCTGGCGCGTGCGATCGGCCTCGGCGCGCAGGGCGTCTCTCTCGGCACGCGCTTCGTCGCCTGCGACGAGGCCTACATTCACAAGGACTACAAACGGCGCATCATCGCGAGCGACGCGACGGACACTGTTTACACCGCCGACCTCTACGACGTCGGTTGGCCTGATGCGCCTCACCGCGCGCTCCGGAACCACCTCTACGACGAGTGGGTCGCCGCCGGACGACCCACCCCCGGCAAGCGGCCCGGTGAAGGAACGTCGATCGGCCGGCGCCGTCGCTTCGGCGAGGTCGTCGACTGGCAGCGCTACGCCGTCGGGATGGCGACACCCGACTTCGACGGCGATGTCGAGCTCACGCCGATGTGGGCGGGCGAGTCCTGCGCGGTCGTGAACGACATCAAGCCGGCCGCTCAGATCGTGGAGGATCTCGTCCGAGATGCGGAGGCCGTGCTCGCCGGGCTCGTCAGCTCGGCTGAGGCCCCACGCCCCTCAGACGCGTAGCGGAGGCGCGGACACGAGGTTGTGTCTGGTTCCGCCCATAACTGACACTGCGCAAACCTGCGCGCTGGCACTCACGTCTCTTCTGCGGCCGCCCAGCGTCGGCGGTACTTCTCAACCATGTAGGCGGCAGATCAAGGCTGAGCAGCCCGTAGCGGTGTAGCTCTTGGCCGTGTAGAAGTTGTTCGAGACCGAGTTGCCGATCACGGTCGCGCTCGCACCGGCGGAGATCTGGATCCCGTTCTGGGCGATGAAGTCGATCGTGCCGAGACCGGTCACCGTGTTGCCCTGGATCGTGACTTCCGCACCGGTGCCGCTGACGAGGACGCCGTTTTTCTGGTAGCTGATCGTGCTCCCGCTCAGCCACGGCCTGCCGCTCGCAGTGCCGATGTGGTCGACGGTGGTGTAAAGGACGCCGATGTGAAGTCCGCCCACGAACAAGGGCCGGAGCGCGTTGAGTGAGCGACGAGGCTAGGAGAGCACGACGCCGCGTCGCCGGTCGACCTGCCGGCGGACGCCGTCGAGTTCTTCGGCGAACCTCGCCGTCCGCCGGTTCTTGGTCTTCACCCAGCCCCGCTCACCCGGCCGATACGGGTCACGTTCCCGCTTCGCGACCACGCCTTCGAGGCCCCGGTCGCAGACGACCCGGAAGAGCGCCTCGCCGTCCTCGAACGTTGCGACCAACTTCGCGTGCGGCCCTTCGACGTCGAGTTCCTCGAGCAGCGCCCGCCGCTTCGCATATGGAAGCTGCATCGTCGACAACCCTCGGTCGGGAGCACGCCTGATCCGCACCGACAGCGTCGAGGGCGCACAGCCAAGCCAGGCGGCGGCGGCACGCAGCGAGGCCTCGCCGGCCGCGATCTTCGCGCGCGCGGCCGCCACCTGCTCATCGCTGAAATCTCGGCGAACATTCGAATGGGCGACCGCTACCGGCCGCATGTTCGACACCACAACCGCTCACCCATCCGGCCGAGGCGGCAGCGGCGACGAGAACGGCGAAGATCACAGGACATTCTGCCTCGACGGTCGAAATCGCGGGCGCGTTAGTATCAGGTCCTCGATTTCGAAGGGGGAGGGAAAATATGAGGAAGCTCTTGACGCTTCCGGTGATCGCCGCGCTCGTGCTGAGCGTGGCCGCGATCTCCGGCAGTGCGGCGATCGGGTCGGACGCGCTCGTGAACACAGGAAGCACGCCGGCACCGTTCTCGCAGAACAAGCAGAACGAGCCGGCGCTCGCCGTCGACGCGAACCATCCGAACATCCTGGTCGCCGGCGCGAACGACAACATCGACCTGGAGGCCTGCAACGCCGGCGACGACCGGACCTGTCCGTTCACCAACGGCGTCGGCGGGTCCGGCGTCTACTTCTCGTTCGACTCCGGCAACCACTGGACGCAGCCGACCTACACCGGCCTGACGGCGCGTGGCTGCCAGGGCGTCGTCGGCAACACCGATCCCGGCTGCACGCCGAGCTTCGGCTCGATCGGGACCGTGCCGTGGTACTACGAGAACGGCCTCGTCTCCGACGGCGACCCGGCGGTCGCATTCGGGCCCCGGCTGGGCTCGAACGGCAAGTTCGACTGGTCGAACGGCTCCCGGCTCTACTACGCGAACCTGACCTCCAACCTCGGCGCCACCCGGGACGAGGCCACGTTCAAGGGCTTCGAGGCAATCGCGGTCGCACGCACGGACAACGTCCAGTCCGCGGCGGCCGGGAACAAGAACGCCTGGTGCGTCGGCCCGCCGCCCGCAGGCTGCGCACCGGTGGTCATCAGCAGGCAGTCGGGGACGACGTTCTCCGACAAGGAGCAGGTCTGGGCGGACAACGCGTCGTCGAGCCCGTTCTTCGGCAACGTCTACGTCTGCTGGGCGGCCTTCCTCGGGCAGGAGATCAGCCCGAACGCAGCACCCGCGCCGCTCCAGGTCGCGGTCTCCCGCGACGGCGGCGACACGTGGGAGCAGCACCAGATCTCCGCGGCCGCGAACAACGGCGAGCGGAACCCGACCGACGGCTGCACGATCCGGACCGACAGCAACGGCAACGCGTACGTCTTCGGCGTCGGAACCGCGTCCTCGCAGGGCCATCAGGCATTCGAGCTGATGTCCGTGTCGACGAACGGTGGTCATAACTGGTCACGGCCGGAGCCCGTCGCGGGCCCCGTGACCCAGCCCGGCGTCAGGGACGCGAACACGGGCCGTCCTGTGATCGACGGCCTCGCGGGCGCCCGCAGCGACCTTGCTCCGGCCCCGAGCGTCGACATCTCGAACGGCGCGCCCACCGGCGCGGACGCGACGAATCGGATCGTCATGACCTACGTGAGCGGCGAGCTCGCGCAGCCGCACGTCTACTTCACCGAGTCGACGGATCCGAGCCACACCAGCTGGTCCGCTCCCCGCGCGATCGAGCTGTCGGGGGACCGCGGCTACTACACTGCGCCGTCGATCTCGCCCAACGGGACGGACGTCTACGTCGTCTACAACGCGTTCACGACGCCGTACCAGCCGACGACGGCGACCCCACGAACGCTCGTCGGCGTCGTGCTGCACGCGACCTCGACCGCGAGCCCGGGGACTCCCACTGGTGGATTCACGCAGATGCACCGTGGCGCTCCTGGGGACCCGCGGGGCTCGAGCCAGAACAACCTCGTGGCCGAGTTCCTCGGCGACTACGTGTACGCGGTCGCCACGAGGACGTACGGCGCCGCGGTCTGGAACGACACGCGGGCCGCCGCCGACTGTCCGGCGATCGACGCCTGGCGGCAGGCGCTCGAGACTGGTGACACGAGCGTGCCGAGGCCGGCTCCGCAGCAGAACTGCGCGCCGAACTTCGGGAACTCGGACATCTTCGCGTTCACCAGCGCGCCGTAGCGGCGCTCCCGACCTGTACGAGCGAAGGGCGGCCCAACAGCCGCCCTTCCTCGTCGTACGCCCGGCATGGGCAGCAGCTTGGGGGTGTGAGTCCCCCGTGGAGGAGATGACCCTGACCACAAGCCGGAGGCAACTGCGTCACCGCGAGGTGGGGTGGGAAGGAAGCCCATCAAACCCTCGCCGTCACTGACGCTCCACCAGGCAGTCCGGTAGTGCGCGCCGACCCGCTTGGCATCCGCCCTCTTTCGTGTGGCGCGTCGGATGCGGTGCGGGAGCATGGCGAGCATGCAGTAGTAGCCGGATGGGTCAGCGACATCCTCGAAGTACTCGTCCCTGATCCACTGGTTGAAGTCGCGCGAGCGCGCGACGTTGTTCAAATGCACCAAGTCGGCGGTCGTGATGACGGGGTGCACGGCTACGAGGACTCCACGGGTACGTCGATGGTTTCCCCGAAACCCGCTTCCCGGAGAAGTCGGCCGATGCATTCGCGTTCTGGTTTCGGATGCAGGTCGGCGTTCATGCCGGTGTGTGCTCCACGGACCAGGTGTGCGGGGAGTCGGCGTGATGGCGGTCGACGGCGCGGGCGCCGTTGCTGTCGACGACAACGGCGAAGCAGGGCTTGATCAGTCCGGGCAGGCCGTGTTCGAGCCGCAGCCTGTTGAGCGCCTGCAGCAGACGGATCGCCGGCCTACCATTCCCGGCGTGAAGCGAGGGAACCGCCTCGGTGCTTGATCTTCTTTTTCTCGGCATCCACACCCACTCTCGCGACGGATTTGCGAAGCGCGGATGCAAGTCCTGGCCCTGTCTCGGTGACCAGGGGCAGGCACGGGGCCGTGTTGGATGTCTACCGTATAGCGCGCGCCAACGTCAGAGGTTCGCTCGCTCGGAGCGGAAATTCCTTCCTCAACTCCTCGAACGGCACCGAAGGTGCGCCTCCGGGGGACCAAGAGCCCGGAGCTCGACGAGAAGATCGGGAAGATCCTGAAGGTCAACCTGAAGAGCGAGCGCCCGCCACCTCGCCAGCTGGGCGGGCCAGTGCCCCGGCAACGACCGCTCCGCTGGCAAACGCCGCTTCGGCACAACCCGCTTGACAGCCCGAATCGCCAGTGGGACGATCGATCCTCCCGGGTCGATGCAGGCGAGGAGGGCGAATGATGCTTGATCTGCGGCGCATTTCTCTTGGGCTGATCGTGGCGGGCGGGATCTCGGCGGCCGTGCTTGCGGTAGCGGTCGCACCGTCGCGGGCGACGTATCACGGCAAGAACGGCTTGGTCGCGTTCCGTCGCTACTTCAGCGACGCCCACAACAAGAGCGCGATCTTCACGATCAACCCAGACGGCTCCGGCGAGCGGCAGATCACGCACGCGCCGAAGGGATTCTTTGACGACCAGCCGGACTGGTCCCCCGATGGCTCGCTAATCGCCTTCACGCGCTGCCCGGCCAACAATGGATCCTGCGCCGTGTACACCGTCCACGCCGACGGAAGCGGCCCGCGGCGGCTTAGTCCGTCGTGCGCTCCGCACGCGATACCGCCCCAGTGCGAGGACGACGCGAACGTCACCTTCCTGCCCGACGGAAAGCACATCGCCTTCACGCACTCGACGGGCAAGATCAAGCACGGCTCGGGCTGGGACCAGATCCAGCACTCCGACGTCGTCGTCACCGACCTGAGCGGCAAGCGCGCGCGAGTCGTGCTGCGCTCGGGGCAGTATCAAGCCGACTACAACTTCGCGTACTTCTCCCCCGACGGCCAGCGGTTCGTCTACGAGCACGCCGACTCGCCGCTCGCGAAGCCGCCTCACGTCGCGGCTCTGTTCGTCGCCAACAGCAATGGCTCGCGCGACCACCGAATTACGCCGTGGGCGCTCGACGCGGGCGACAACCCCGACTGGTCGCCCGACGGCCGCTGGCTCCTCTTCCGCACCCACGTCGGCACCGACACGAACTGCAGCATCGACATCATCCATCCGAACGGGACTGGCTTGAAACAGCTCGCGAACTTCGGGCCGAAGGCGAACGTGCGCTCAGCGACTTTCTCGCCCGACGGCAAGTGGATCGTCCTCGCCACGGACGCGGGGAAAGGAGGCAACCCGGCCGTCTACGTCATGCGCAGCGACGGCAGCGGCCTCCATCGAATCAGCCACTCAAAGCTCTGGGACAGCGCCGTCGACTGGGGGACGCGCGCTCCGCTTCGGAGCTGAATGGTAAGGAATGCCATGAAAAAGGGCCTCCCGCGGAGTCATGCTCCGCGCGTCCTCGAGAGACGAAGGGAGGCCCCACGCAATGTTGTACGCCGGTTTGGTCTCAGTCGCAAGCGT
>JALYLO010000304.1 GCA_030774175.1 Actinomycetota bacterium | reverse complement strand
TGCCTCGGGATCCGCGCCGGCGCGGCGCTCGATCCACGCGCCGTCGTCGGCCGCGATCAGCGCGTGCAGGACCGCGCCGTCGTGATGGGCTGCCACGGGCGCGAGGCACCCGCCGCCGATCGCCGCGACCAAGCGGCGCTCCGGCTCGACGCGTCGGCGCGTCTCCGCGTGGTCGGCGCGGGCAACGAGCTCCTCCTCGCCGACGCGCACCTGGAGAGCGAGCGCGCCTTGCGCGGCCTCCGGCAGCATCAGAACGGGATCGAGGCGCGCCCCGATCTCGGCGCCGAGGCCGAGGCGGTCGAGGCCGCAGGCGGCGAGCACGATCGCATCGAGCCTGCGTTCGCGCATCTTCCTCAGCCGGGTCTCGACGTTGCCGCGCAGCGGCTCGACCGCGATCGACGGCTCGAGCGCAAGCAGCTGCGCACGGCGCCGGGCCGAGGCGGTGCCAATGCGCATGCCGGGGCGGATCTCCGCCGCGCCGACGAGGGCGTCACGCGGGTCGTCACGCTCGAGGAACGCGCCGATCGCGAGCCCTGCCGTGTCGGTCGAGGTCAGGTCCTTCGCCGAGTGCACCGCGACATCGATCCGGCCGGCGAGCAGCGCCTCCTCGATCTCCTTCACGAACACGCCTCGCTCGCCGATCTGGCCGAACGGGCTCGTGCGGTCGCGGTCACCCGCCGTCGTGATCGGGACATACGCGATCTCGATGCCTGAGCCGCGTAGCGCGGCCCCCGCTCGCTCGGCCTGCGTGAGCGCGAGCCTAGACCCGCGGGACCCGACACGGACGAGCACGGCCGGACCTCCCTCGGGCGGCGGGCGTCGGCGCCTCGCGGCGGGCCGAGGCGGGCGTCACCGCTCGTCCTCGAGCCCGAAGAGATGGCGGACCGCGTCTGCGTAGGCGGCCCCGTCAGAGCTGACCGCGGCTTCCTTCATGCGCACGGTCGGCAGGTGCAGGAGCTTGTTCAGGATCTGCGCTGTGACGGACTCGAGCGTCCGGCGCTCGTCGTCGCTGACGCGCCCGTCGACCTTCGCGAGCTCGGCCGAGCGGATCTCCTCGGCGCGAGCGCGCAGTGACGCGATCGCGGGCACGACGTCGAGCGACGCACGCCACGACCGGAAGCGTTCCGCCTCCTCCGCAACCAGCTGCTCGGCGCGGGCGGCCTCGGCGCGGCGGCCTGCCAGCGTCTCCGCGACGACCGCTTCGAGATCGTCGATGTCGTAGAGAAAGCAGCCGTCGAGCTCGTGCACCGCCGGGTCCAGGTCGCGCGGCACGGCGATGTCGATGAAGAAGAGCGGGTTGTGGCGGCGTGCGGGGACGTCGCCGGCGTGGAGAACCGTCCCTGCGGCGCTCGTCGACGAGACGACGACATCGACGTCGCCGAGGTGCGCCGCGATATCGCCAAGCGCGATCGCCGAGCCGCCGAAGCGCCGGGCGAGCTCCCGTGCGGTGTCGAGCGTCCGGTTGGCGACGAACGCAATCGTGGCGCCGCGGGAGGCGAGGTTCGAGGCGGCAAGCTCGCCGATCCGCCCGGCGCCGACGAGCAGCACCCGCCGGCCCGAGAGGTCGCCGAAAACCTGGGCAGCGAGCGCCGCTGCAGCCGCGGAGACCGAGGCGGGGCTCTCGCCGATCGCGGTCTCGGTGCGGACGCGCTTGCCGACGGCGAGCGCCTGGCGGAACACACGGTCGAGCAGGGGACCGGTCGTCACCGATTCGTACGCGGCGCGCACCTGGCCGAGGATCTCACCCTCGCCGGGGACGAGCGAGTCGAGTCCCGCTGCGACCCGGAAGAGGTGCAGGACGGCCGCGTCGTCGTGCAGGCGGTAGAGGACGCCCTCGAGGGATTCGCCCGCGAGCTCCTCGAGCGCCGCGGCGACGCGCGCCCCGTCTCCACCGGCGAGGTACAACTCGGTGCGGTTGCAGGTCGAGAGGCAGACCGCGTCGCCGAGCGACCCGGCGAGCGCGGCCGCCGCCTCCACGTCCAGGGTCACGCGTTCGCGCAGCTCGACCGGCGCGACATGGTGCGACAGCCCGATCAGCATGATCGTCACGCGAAGTGGCCGCCTGCAAGCGCGAGCCGCGCCACGATCACGAGGACGAAGCCGCCGAGCGCGAGATACGCGGCGCGGTTGCCCGTCGGACGCGCGACGACGAAGCCGCCGTAGACGAGCCACGTCAGCACGGTCAGACCCTCGAGCGCGTCGACCGAGCCGCCGTCCTCGCGCAGGCGCACGATTCCGGCGACGAGGCCGAGTGTGAGCAGGGGCAGCGAGACCGCTATCGTCCGCGACGCGAGCCGCTCGAGCGACGCGAGCGGAGGCAGGCGGAGCCGGAGGATGTCGGCAGCGCGCAGCTTGAGGCGGTGCTCCTCCCAGAGGTACAACGCAGCCAGTGCTGCGGCCAGGGTGAACCCGGCGAACGCGGCGAGCACGAAGCCGACATGCAGGACGAGAAAGAGGTTGCCGTAGTGCGAGCGAGCCCCCGCGCTCGTCCCACCGCCGACGCGCGCGACGACGAACAGGGTCGCGGCGAGCGGCATCACGGCGAGGCCGAGCAGGCGAAAGCGCGGCCGGCAGCCCCAGATCAGGTAGGCGCCGACGACGAGCCAGACGAAGAGGTTCAGCGAGCCCGCCCAGCTCGACCACGGGAACCCGTCGAAGCGCGCGGCCTGCACGGCGAGCAGCGCGGTCTGTGCAAGCCAGCCGACGCGGACGCCCCAGGTTGCAGCCCGCGAGGTGCGCGGGGACGCATATGCGAAGGCGGCCTCTCCGTAGGCGAGCAGCGCCGGCCAGAAGAGCGCCTCAACCATTCTCGTGTCGCTCCTTCGCGAGCTCCACCAGACGGGAGACCTCACGCTGCAGCCGCTCGAGCTTCGACGCGATGATCACGACGTAGAGAAGCACCGCCACAAAGACGACGAGGTAGGCGGCGGCGGTGTAGCGCTCCGAGGCGCTCACGCGAGCACCTCCCTGAGCTCGCGCAGCGACGCGTCGAGCCGCTTGCCCGCGAGCTCGAGCGCGTACAGGGTCGCGAACAAGCCGAGCATCGCCGCAAGGCAGACGCAGAAGGTGAGGAACTGCGCGCCCGACATCTGGGGTCCGTGCGCGGTGAAGACGACCGGGTGGATGAACTTCTTGGAGAGGCGGATCGCGAGAAACGACACGGGGATCAAGACGACGCCGAAGAGCGCGTAGACCGCGCACATATTCGCGCGCGCGGGACCCGGTTCGACGGAGTAGCGGAGCATGAAGTAGGCGCAGTAGAAGAGGAAGAGCACGAGGAAGAGCACGAGCTGGTCCTCGCTCCACGACCACCAGACGCCCCACGAAATCCGCGCCCAGATCGACCCCGTGAGGAGGGTCAGCGACCCGAAGATCACGCCCTGGTGGACCGCCACGTAGCTCTCGAGGTCTGCACCCGGATCGCCCTTCCAGAGATGGCGCAGCGCCTTCCAGGCCCCCCAGCCGAAGCAGGCGTAGGCGGTGAGGGCGAGCGGCACGTGGAAGTAGAAGATCCGCTGCGAGAGTCCCTGGTCGGCGTCCGTCGGCGCGTAGAAGAACGCCATGGCGATCGCGAGCCCGAGGAGGGCCGTCGAGACGGCCGCGAGGACGGGAAGCTTCACGTGGGGCATGGTAGTCCGGACCCCTCAGACCTCAGCGACGACGTACTCGAACGCGGCCCAGGCGAGGAGCGCGAAGAGGACGTCGTAAAGCGCCAGGAACCAGAGGTAGCCGCCGACCCCGCCGACGACGATGGGGATCGCCACCGGCAGGAAGAGCAGAGGCAGCAGGAGCTCGCGGGCGCGGCCGGCGACGGCCATCGCGCCGAAGAGCGTGCCGACGGTACAGATGCCGACGTCCGCGAGCGCGACCGCCGCGACCGTGCGCGCGTCGACCGCGGAATAGAACGCGCCGAACGCGGGCAGCGCGACGGCCTCGGCCGAGGCGAGGAAGACGAAGACAGCGATCGACTTGCCGAGCCAGATCGCGCTCCGGTCGCACGGGGCCAGGACGAGCGCGTCGAACATCCCCTGCTCGCGCTCGGGAACGAACGCGCGCGTCAGCCCGAGCAGGGCCGTGAAGACGAGCGACACCCACAGCAGGCCGATCGCCGCACCGTGCGCCGCGCCGCGCGGCAGCGCGAAGTGGAAGATTGCGAGTGCTGCGACCACGAAGAGCGCCATCGAGGGCAGCGTCTCCTTCGCGCGCAGCTCGAGCAGCAGGTCCTTGCGCACGAGCGCCGCAACGTCGTCGAAGTACGTCATCCGAACGCGAGGCTCTCGGTGGCCAGGTGCTCGACGCGTGCCGGGTCGTGCGTGGCGACCACCCAGGTGCGCCCCTGCTCGGCGAAGAGGCCGTCGAGGAGCGCCAGGCCGTCCACGTCGAGCGCGTTTGCCGGCTCATCGAGCAGCAACAGCGAGGGGGCGTGGAGGAGCACGCGGCAGAGCCCGAGCCGCTGCTGCATGCCGCGCGAGAACGAGGCGACGCGCCGGTGGCGGGCGTCCCAGAGGCCGAACCGCTCGAGCAGCATGCCGACGCGCTCGCCGCGCTCCGGCAGTCGGTAGAGCCGACCGAAGAGCGTCAGGTTCTCGAGCGGCGTCAGCTCGCGGTAGACCAGCGGCTCGTGCCCGAGGTAGCCGATCGTGTGCCGCTCGGGCAGCTCGAGCTCGCCGGCGGTCGGCGCGGCGAGGCGCGCCAGCACGCGCAGCAGCGTCGTCTTGCCGGAGCCGTTCGGACCGGTCACGAGCAGGAACCCGCCGTCCGGAAGCGCGAGGTCGACGCCCGCGAACACCCGCTTGTCCCCGTAGCGCTTCGCGAGGCCACGCGCGCGAATCACGCCGCCACCACGATGTCGGCGCTTGAGCGCGGGTCGACCTCGGCGAGGT